>JABJEE010000067.1 GCA_018665005.1 Flavobacteriales bacterium | reverse complement strand
CCAACAACTTCTTCTGTAGAAGAAACTGTATATGTTCCTTCGTAAAGTCCAACTGCAAGAGTAGGAGTTTCGATATTTGAAACCACAATCTCATCAGTCGATAATACGTCGCCAACAGCATAATTGTAGGAAATAGATCCGAAATCAACATCAACAGCAACATTGGTTTGAGTAGTTGAACCAAAGTTAACGCCATAAGCAGCAACTTCATAAGAATCATCTAATTGAGTAATAGGTGTTCTTCCATACTCAATTCCTTCGTTATTCACTCCTACAAAAACTTCTGTATTGAGTACTACATCATTTTCAGGTTGCTCTAAGATTTTGAAATCATCAATAAACCAAGCATATCCCCAAGTTCCTGTCCAATTAAATCGGATGTAAACTTCACTCTGTCCACCAGCAGCAGCAGAAATGTCAATCTGAACTTTGTATGGATTAGCTGTAGGGTTGTCTACGTTTGCTGGTAAAGCAGCATAAACGTTTGGATTAGTTGATTCATCATAATCAGGATTTAAATCAGTAGGCCATGTCACATTACCTGCACCATCACCAACACCAACTACTATAAACGGCTTTTCATAGCTATATGCTCGATAGTATGTTTCGAATTCGATGATTACGTTTGGATAAGCTGAAAGATCAACAGGAACAGCCATAGTCAACCATGAATCTTCAACTTCGTTACCACCAGTAGCCCCACCATAAAGGTCAGAATCCACCATAGCCCATCCATTAGATGCTGTGGTTGATGCAATGTCACCAATTGGGTAATCACCAGCACACGAAACAGAACCAATTGAGAAGTCAAGACTACAATCAGCAGCATCATGAGCGACAGCCCAATCAGCAGCATCAGAAAAATCACTTTCCCAGATAGTTGCTTTCTCAGTGTTAGCAGGTTTTTGATTTGGTTGTTGCTCTACTGCAAAAACCTTTTGTTTTTTGACGCTAGGGCCATTTTTCTGCGCATTTACAGCTATAGCTGTTAAGGCAGAAAGTGTTAAAAGATAGAATTTTTTCATATTGATACTTTAATTTTGAATACCAAATATAAGGATTTTATCTCATTTGAAAAAATATAAAGGGGGTTAAAAATCTCTTTTCATTAGCGCATCTGTCAAGTCCAGAAGTGCCGTGTTTTTATTTTCGGTTTGAATAGCATCGAAATGATGCAGAGCCTTTTGATAATAGTCTTGCATGACTTGATTGCACTTTGATTTGACCTCTAACTCATCAAAAATAGATTTGGTTCTACTGATTTTTAAAGCCGCATTTTTTTCAAATTTCAACTTTTTGAGTTCTGAGAGTTGTACTTCATTTGCATTGGTTTCCGCGAAGATACTGAGTAGTGTGTTTTTATTGGCCAAAATATCACCTCCAACTTGTTTCCCAACCTTTTCACCAGTGCCGTAGAGATCCAAAATGTCATCTTGGATTTGAAAAGCAATACCAATATTCACTCCAAATTGATAGATTTCTGTTCTATTCTTCAATGATGTATTACATAAAATAGCACCCATTTCAAGGGCGCATCCTAAGAGAACCGAGGTTTTAAGCTTAATCATTTGAATATATTCATCATGAGCCACTTGATCTCGAGTCTCAAAATCCATATCCATTTGTTGTCCTTCACATACTTCTATAGCCGTTCTATTGAATAACGATATTAAACCGGGTAGTGCTGAGGGAGGACACAGTGCAAGTTGTTCATATGCCTTAATCATTAACACGTCTCCAGATAAAATGGCAATATTGGTATTCCATTTTTCATGAACGGTCGGTTTTCCTCGTCTCAATGGTGCCTCATCCATGATGTCGTCATGGATCAAGGTGAAATTATGAAAAATTTCAACAGCCAATGCAGCATGCTTTGCATGATTTATATTCCCATTAAATAGTTCTGCAGACAATAAGGTTAAAATGGGACGTATTTTTTTTCCTTTCAAATTCAGAAAATAGCTAATAGGAGCATATAGATTGTCAGGTGAATCAGGAATATGAAGCTGTTTAAGCTCTTCTTGAATCAAATCAATGTATTGAGATGATAGAATCATTTGCCTTTTGTCATTTCTAATAAATATGAGCCGTAACCACTTTTGATTAAAGGTTGTGCGATATCTATGAGCTGTTGCTTATTAATAAACCCTTTTTTATAGGCGATTTCTTCAATACAACCAACCTTTAATCCCTGTCGTTCTTCAATGACTTGAACGAATTGTGAAGCTTGCATTAAGGAATTGAATGTTCCCGTATCGAGCCATGCCGTTCCTCGATCTAATACACCAACTTTAAGTTTTCCCATTCTTAGGTATTCTGCATTAACATCACTGATTTCATATTCCCCCCTAGCAGACGGTTGTATGTTTTTTGCAATTTCAATCACGGAATTGTCATAAAAGTACAAACCAGGAACTGCATAGTTGGACTTTGGGACTTTTGGTTTTTCCTCAATGGAAATTGCATTCATGTTGTCGTCAAAATCAACTACACCGTATCTTTCGGGATCTTTTACATGATATGCAAAAATCACTCCTCCATTTGGGTCATTGTGCGAAGTGAGCATATTTTCCATTTCTCCACCATAAAATATATTGTCTCCGAGAATCAAAGAGACATTGTCTTTTCCAATAAAATCCTCACCAATGACAAAGGCTTGTGCCAAACCATTTGGTTTTTCTTGTATCGCATATTCAAACTTACAGCCTATAT
This sequence comes from Flavobacteriales bacterium, assembly GCA_018665005.1. Classification (GTDB taxonomy): domain Bacteria; phylum Bacteroidota; class Bacteroidia; order Flavobacteriales_D; family Crocinitomicaceae; genus UBA952. The sequence goes on along the minus strand of JABJEE010000067.1, from coordinate 3,043 downwards.
TTTCGCCATTTCCTAATAGTTTTTTAAAATTAGGTATGTCATGAGGTGTAGAAATGATTAAAATTTCATTTATCCCTGCTCGCATTAATGTCGATAATGGATAGTAGATCATGGGTTTGTCAAACACAGGCATCAGTTGTTTACTGACAGCCAAAGTGAGTGGGTGAAGCCGAGTTCCTGATCCTCCAGCAAGTATAATTCCTTTCATTATTTCTTTTTGTTTTCGATAGGGTTGTTCTTTTCAATAGAAAGATCATCCCATTCTGTTTCTGAATCTCCCTCGTAGGCATCAAAATAAGGTTCTTTAAAAGATCTTGTAGTTAAATACTTGTCAAGAGAAAGAAGTAGTGATGGCAGAACCATTAAGTTGGTTAACATGGCTACGAGTAAAGTTATAGATACCAAGAGGCCTAATGCTTGGGTTCCTCCAAACTGAGAAAATGTAAAAACAGAAAAGCCTGAAAACAAAACAATGGAAGTGTAGAACATTCCCAGACCCGCTTCTCGTGTTGCATTATTGATACATGTTTTTAGGTCCCATTCATTGTTTTTTAGCTCCTGCCTATATTTTGCCAAATAATGGATGGTGTCATCTACTGATATCCCAAATGCAATACTAAAAACCAAAAGAGTTGAAGGTTTTAAGGGGATGCCAAACCATCCCATTATTCCACCTGTAAAAAGAAGAGGGATAATATTTGGAATCATAGATATGACCACCATCCTCCAAGATCTAAATAAAATGGCCATTAGGATTCCAATTGAAATAACAGCGAAAATTAAACTGGTGATTAAATTTTTTACCAAATACTTTGTTCCTTCGGCTGCAACTACAGATGTCCCTGTAAAAGTAACATCGAAATACTCTTTATCTATGGCATTTCGCAGTACCGGATAAAACCCAGCTGTATTCATTTCTTTAATGAGAAAAGCACGGTCTTCGTATAGTAAGTTCCGAAGCTCCAAATCATTTTTAGAGAGTGAATGAATTACCGATGATTTTATTTGAGGGACTTTTTCAAAAATAGAATCTAAATATTCAGGTCTAGATGCTATTTGATTATAACAAGATTCAATAAACGTCGAGTCAGGATTTAGTATTTGTCTTACCTCTTGCTTTAGTTTTTTTACTTTTTGTGCAACATCATATGACCCTAAATCTTTCATTTGACACCTCACTCGAATCGTTCTGTTATTGGTATCAAGTACTTCTTTGATTGAAAAGCCACCATTAATGATATCTCCTTTGAATAGCTTTGTCATGTATTCTTTTTGTCTTCTCGACGATGATGCTCTGGCAATACCTCTTGATGCGATTTTCAATCTGTATTTAGAAGAATCGTTAGAATAATAAGCCATATTAAGGACTTTGATGAAATCTACGATAGAAACACTTTTCGAAAATAGACTATCACGCTCAATTGTTTTTTGAACATTTTCTATACGCTCTAGCTTGTTGAATGTGTTACTTATTTTTTTTGAATTGAATTCCTGAAAGTTAAATAAGTCTTTGTCATTATATTCAATCATCATTTCAAAAGGGATAGAACCTCCAAAATGCTTTTCTAGGAATTTCACATCTTTACTTATAGGGTCATCTTTCGGAAGGTCTCCCGTTAAATTACCGGTGGCTTCAATTTTATATAACCCGACCATACTTACAAAAATTAATCCTGCAGTACCTAAATAAATAACAGTTCTTCTCTTTTGCGTGCTTTCAACTATAAAGTTGAGCATTCCGGTTGCTATTTTACGGTCAAGATGTTTTAAGTGTCTGGTCTTTGGCCGTTTAGAAAAAGAAACAAAAATTGGTAGGATACATATTGAAATCACAAAGACCAACATGATATTTGTTGATGCTGCAATACCAAATTCCATTAGCTTTTCTGAATTTGTAAATGCAAAAGTCAAAAACCCTAAGGCAGTTGATAAATTCGTTAAAAAAGTCGCAGTTCCTATTTTTTGAATAACCCTAGATAGTGCCTTTACTTTATTTCCATGATCTTTGATTTCCTGATGGAACTTCGTCATGAGAAAGACACAGTTGGGTATACCTATCACAATCATAAGAGGAGGGATAAGGGCCATCAGAATAGACAATTTGAATCCCATAGCTCCAATGCTTCCCATCGCCCATATTACAGCTATAGTGACAACGGTTAAACAGATTCCAACAACTCGGAATGATCGGAAGAATAAATAGAGTAGAAAACCTGTAACCAACATGGAAGCTCCTATAAATAGGAACATTTCATTTTGAATTCGGGTTGCAATGACTACGCGAAGATAGGGGAGTCCTGCGAAATGCATTTTGCCTAGATCTTTTTCGTAGCTATTCGCCAAGGCTTCAATATCCAAGACGACTTTTGATTTATTTTTATCGGATAGGTAGTTTTCATCTATTCCTATCATCATGACCGATACATCACCTCGATCGCTAAATAAAAGACCTTTGTAAAACGGATTTCCACGAACCTCTTTTTTAATCGTTTCAATACTCTTTTCTTGAAAAGTGGTATCAGAAAATGCCACATCTACCTCAAATCTCTTTTCTTCTTTATTGTTTTTAAGGATTTGAAGTGTTGGAGCTGCCTCTGAAAGCACTGATTCTACTCCTTTAAATTTTAATATGGAATCACCAAGCTGTTTCCATTTCTTTAGTTGCGTTTCTGTATATAAAGAATCTGTTTGAATCGCAATGACCAAAATGTTACCATCTTCTCCAAATTGCTTTTTGAATTTATTATAATTGGTTGTAGTAGGGGAGTCCTTAGGTAAAACGATACCATATTTATTGTCAAGCTCAAGACGAGTGAGAGCAGAATAACCGAAACCAACTGTAATCAAGGTGATTACACCTAGTATTAGAAATCGGTTACGAAGAATGAAATTTGCAATTCCTTGCCACATAATATTTTCAGGTCGTTGGAACGGACAAATTTAAAGATTTAGATTGACATAGAAAGTCTAATTGACACTATAGCCAACGGAAAAGGTCATCAAACATTGACTTCCCCCAAGGCGTGTTGCCATAATCTTTTTT
>JABJEE010000066.1 GCA_018665005.1 Flavobacteriales bacterium | reverse complement strand
TCAACAAGAGCAGTCAATTCCTCATTCTTCCTGATTTCTGACTCTATAACATCTGCAGAATGGAAATAAGGATTAAACCCTATTGTTTTATAAAAACTTTGGTTATTTTTGTCATCGATCAAAACCCAATCACTTTTGGTTGACCCACTTTCAATGATAAAAATCATAAATTAAATATTTTAGCTGTGTGTCATTTACACACTTTCAAAGATATAATAAATAAAACAATATTGAACTCTGAAAACAAAAATAAAGCTTTAGAATTAAATCCAAACGTTTCTGTGGATTGCGTGATTTTTGGTTTTGACTTTGATCAGCTTCATTGCCTATTGATAGATAGTGGGTTATCTAAATCTACAGGAAGGTCAAGATTGGCAGTTCCTGGAGATTTAATTTATGATAACGAAACACTCGATGAAGCAGCCAATAGGGTTTTAAAAGAACTTACCGGTATCGACAACATCTACTTAGAACAAGTAGGTGCCTTTGGAGACCCGAACAGAATGGGGAAAGAATCGGATAAAGAGTGGTTAAAATCAATGCGAGCAGAACCAGATGCAAGAGTGATTACAGTCGCCTATTTTTCTTTGGTTAAAATGAATGATTTTAATCCAGAGGCATCATCATTCGCCGAGAGTGCCGGTTGGGCGCCGATTAAGGAAATTGATGAACTGGCTTTTGATCACTATGAAATTTTACAATGTGCATTGAAGCAATTAAAAAGGAAAATCAAAATTCAACCGATAGGATTTAATTTACTTCCACAAAAATTTACGCTTAGTCAGTTGCACAAGCTTTATGAGAGTATTTTGAATAAACCTTTGGATAAAAGAAATTTTAGACGAAAGATATTAAACCTTCAAATCCTTACTCCTCTGAACGAAAAACAAATAGGAGTTCCCCACAAACCCTCTCAACTTTTTGAGTTTAACGAGGAAAATTATCAGAAACTTTCGAGCGAAGGGTTTGATAATTTTGGATTTTAAATCACCAACTATTTCACTATATTTGTTAAGTAAGTTACAACACCTGTAACTTTTGACCTATTCAATTTGTATTAACTGTAATTGCAAGTTTTGAAGAGACATGAATATAATATTATCATTGATGAGCTAAGTGCTCCCTTGTATCGTTATGCGTTTCATTTTATGCGCAACGAAGAGGATTCAAAAGATATTATTCAAGATGTTTTTGAGAAACTATGGATCAACAGAAATAAGATTGAATTGGAAAAAGTAAAATCTTGGTTATATAAATGCACGCACAATGCGATGATTAATTTTTTAAACAAAAAATCACGCACAAGTTACATGGATAGCCAATCACTTCCGGAAAAAGCAACCATGCCAGATTCAAATTTTGAATCCATGCAAATGGTTGAAAGGTTAGTGAATATTTTACCTCCAATTCAAAAAAGCATTATTCTGTTAAGAGACATCGAAGGCTACTCATACAGCGATATTGGACAAATTCTAGATTTGTCTCCATCGCAAGTAAAAGTGTACCTATTCCGTGCAAGAATGAAAATTAAAAAACAGTTAAAAGGATTGAATAAGCTCGCATGAACACTCCGAATTTTGACAACATAGATCGTTGGCTGTTTGACTATGTCGAAGGCAATTTGAATTCTGATCAAGAGTCAACATTGGAAAACTATATCTTAAATCACCCTGAACTTGAAGTCGATCTTGACATGTGGAGAATGTCGAACATCAAAATGTCAGACACTTTTGTTAATGACCTAAACATCCCAAAGAAAACAGAAAAATCGCATGCGTACCGTTTAATGAATGTTTTTGGTATTCTGGTTATACTTTTAATTGGAAGACAAATTCATTTTAGCGAAACCATTTCCCCCTCAAATAAAGGCGAGATACAGGTTTCTCAACCCCCCCAAAACAAAAACAATGAATTGGTAAAAGAAAATACTATACTCTCTTCGAACTTAATAGTAAATAGTGAAAATCGAAGTACTTATGCTTCGATAAACCCATCTTTAAATTCAACATCCAACATTTCAGATTTAAACAATTATAATTTACCACTAAGTTCAACTGGAAATTTTTTATCCAACGCAGGTAACATAGGAGACCCTTTTGATTTGAAGAAATTAATGATTGAAAAATTAAATCTTAACCTAGACCTTAAACTTAGCTCAAAAAACACGAATGAATACAGTGCTGACAACCTAGAATTAATAGGGGAAGAGATCGAATCAAAAAGTAATATTTCACAATTCCTAGGTGTTAAGGCCAAAACCAAAAGAATCATTAATAAAATTGATCGATTACTCTCTCAAAATGTCGCATTAAGTAATTATCGAGACCACCAATACTTAATACCTCAAATCTCATCTATAGATGCTAATCTTAGCTCAATAGGATCTGTTTCTCAGTCCAGATTTCAATCTACGACTCGAATCCGTTGGATGAACTCTAATCAACGTAAACTAAGTCAACAAATTACATTTGACACCTATGCTCGGCCAATCAGATCCGGTGTCGGAGCCCAAGTAAATTATGATTATTATGCAGACGGAAGTATTAAGGATTGGAATGGCGCTTTAATTGTATCACCCAAAATAGCACTAAGTAGAAATATCTTTCTAGAACCTGTAGCAAAACTTAAAATCGGAAACAAATTATTAGACCGTGACAAGACAGATAATAATTCATTGGCTATTTTTAATACTGATTCTCCTCAAGCCTTCTCTTATGATACCACCCAAAACATAGGTCGAAAACTATGGTATAGAGATCTTGACTTAGGATTAACCATAAACACGAATATCTTTTACATAGGAATTCAAGCCTCGAATCTACTCAATCACTCTGAAAACATTTATCAAAACACACAAAACACCAACTACCGCACACCAACAGTTTACAGTCTGTTTGCAGGAACACAATATGTATCAAGGAATGAAAAACTGAGCTTTCACCCCTACTTTTATATGCGTTCTGTAAATAAAAACAAACAATACTTTGGTGGTTTCTCTCTAGACTTGGATAAGTTTTATTTGGGAGCCGCAGCTGACTTTAACGATCAATATTCAGCCTCGATTGGTCTATCTTTTGATAGATTCGCACTAATTCTACAATCAACAAATTCTTACATACCAGAACTCAATCAACATCTTTATACGCATCAATTAACCATTAGAATTAACTCTGACATTAGTAAGAAAACAAGAAGGTACATAACATTTTAACATATGAAAAAATTACTCTTTATTATTACCCTAGTTCTTTTGAGCAATGATCTACGCGCTCAAGATCCAACCTTTACTCAGTTTTTCTCTAATCCAATTTATTTGAATCCAGCATTAGCAGGTTCTTCTGGTTGTCCTAGAGTTTCTATGAACTACAGAAATGAATGGCCTCAGCTGTCTGGTAATTATGTTACCTACTCTGCCGCATATGACACCTATTCGAAAGGGGTTCAAGGTGGTATTGGTTTGATTGCTATGCATGATCAACAAGGTCAGGGTACAATCACTACTTCTATGTTGGGTGGG
>JABJEE010000065.1 GCA_018665005.1 Flavobacteriales bacterium | reverse complement strand
TACTTCTGTCAAAAACAATTAAATCCATGTCACCGTCGTAGTCATAATCAATATCAGACAATTGCGCGTAATTTAGCCCACCTGCCCAAGGCATGTCCAATTCAGAACCACTTTTAATCACAGGAATTGAGTCAACATAATTAAACGCAAACTGGCTTAGGATTGAATGGCTCAGGATAATGAAAAGAAATGATGGAAATATTACAAGGGTTTTCATATCATAAAGATATATCAATTTTAGGATTAATTAAAGTCATAACATACAAGCGAAAGATCTAAATTGATTATTTTTACAAAGCTTTTAGACGAATAAAACCAATCAATGAAGAAAAGTCAAATCATTTTATTTGCCGTTTCCCTTATCTTAACGGGAATAATTTACGCCATCGTAATTGGCAATAAAAAAACAGAATCTAAAGAGGTCAAAGGAGAAGAAACTGTAAAATACATTCCGGTACAGATAATAAAAAATGAATCCCGTTCGCTTAAAACAAATTCCTATGGACAAATCACTCCATATACAGAGCTAGATATCGCTTTTGAAATTCAAGGCAAATTGGAAAAAGGTTCTCAAGTTTTAAAACCAGGAAGTAAGTTTGGATTCAATGATTTGCTTTACAAAGTTGATTCAGAAGAAATGTTTTTCACATTGAGTGCCAGAAAAGCCCAACTGTCAAATTTATTAATCAATATTCTAGCAGATATTGAACTTGATTATCCTGAAGAATTCGAGAAATGGAATTCCTTTGTTGAGGAAATCAATCCCTTATCTTTTTTACCTGATTTCCCCGAAATGAAAAGTGAAAAGGAAAAAATGTTTTTTACTTCTAAAGGCGTGTTGGCTGAATACCTGAACATAAAAGGCATCGAAGCGAGAATGTCAAAATATCTTTTTTTAGCACCATTTAATGGATATGTTGTTGATGTCTATGCAGAACCTGGATCAATTATAAATCCGGGGGGACGAATAGCAAGAATAGCAAATTTGGACAACATGGAAGTTAAACTCCCCGTATCTATTGAGTTATACGATAAATTCAAAGAAAAAGGAGCTGTAAAATTTTTAAATGCAGACAACGAACCTATAGGTACAGGCAGCATCATTCGAACGGCAAATACCATTAATCAAAGTACTCAATCTATTGATGTCTACTATTCCATCAAACCAGAAAAAGGGATTACACTATTATCCAATCAATATGTAACTGCTGAAATCGATAATATGATATCAGAATCAATGTGCGTGGTCCCATCAATTGCAGTAAAGAAGAATGAAGTATACCTATTAAAAAACGAACAGCTTTACAAAAAAAGCATTAGCATCATTGGTTCTAAACAAGACTCTCTTTTTATAAACGGATTGAATGATCAAGATACCTTATTATTAGAGTTCAATAAACCCAATAAGAAAATCAAAAAATACATTGGAATAGAAAGACAATAATGAGAAAACTAATTACCTTTTTTGTAAATCGTCCTGTATGGGGAAACGCCTTCATTGCCATTGTGATTATTTTTGGTGTTTTTGCATTATCTACAACAAAAAAATCATTTTTTCCTGAATTAGATCCAAATACAATTATTGTTTCTGTATTCTATCCAGGCGCGTCTCCAAATGAAATGGAAGAAGGTGTGACAATTAAAATAGAACAAGCGGTTAAAGGCATTGCTTCTATTGATGAAATTAATTCAACCTCTTCAGAAAATTTCACATCTGTTAAGATTAAGGCTTTTCAAGATACTGATATGGACCAACTCCTGAGCGATGTTGATAATGCCATAAATTCAATTAATTCATTCCCTGAGGGAGCAGAAAAACCCATTATTAAACGGTTGACTTCGGGCGGTATGGGGAGCGTTGTCGCTTTTATTGGCATCTCAGCAAAGAACAAATCTATTTCTGATATCCAGCTTGTTGACCTAGCCACTCAAGTAGAGCAAGACCTATTGAATACAAAGAATATTACAGAAATCGTTCAAATGGGATTTCCAACAAAAGAAATCACAATCAATATCCGTGAAAATGATTTATTGAGGTATAAAACTTCCTTTCAAGAGGTATCAATGGCCATAAGTAGTAAAAACATCAACATTACCACAGGTTTCATTAGAGGAAACCTTCAAGAAATGAGTATTCGATCAAATGACAGAGTGCTCAATGCTGAGGAGATTAGTAAAATCATTTTAAAAACAGCTCAATCAGGTGAAATGGTAACCATAGGTGATGTAGCGGATGTTCAGCTTGGTTATTCTGAAGATTCTCAAGAATCAACCTTTAATGGTTTTCCTGCTGTTTCATTTCAAATAGAAAAAACAGTTGAACAAGACATTGAAGATATTTCGAAATCACTTCATGACTATCAAAATAAGTTTAACAAAGAAAATCCTGATTTTCAATTTGACATCTATTTTGAATTCAATGAATTACTAGAGGGCAGGATTGATCTATTAACCAAGAATGGTTTAACAGGTCTCATTTTAGTTCTAGTATTCTTGGGGCTCTTTTTGAATATAAAGCTATCTAGCTGGGTCGCATTTGGAATCCCCTTCTCTTTTTTAGGAATGTTCATATTGGGTTCATTCTACGGGATCACTATAAACATGATTTCCTTATTCGGAATGATTCTCGTTGTTGGTATTCTCGTTGATGACGGTATTGTAATTGCTGAAAATATCTATGCCCATTTTGAAAAAGGCAAAACTGCAAAACAAGCAGCAAT
>JABJEE010000064.1 GCA_018665005.1 Flavobacteriales bacterium | reverse complement strand
CTCAAAATATGAGCGCGGAAGATGCTGCTGCTGCTATGAACGCAATGAAGGAATCTGCTGAGGATAGTGGTGTTGATATGTCAGAAGAAATGTCAGACATAATGCCAGAGCAATAATAAAATTCACGAAATTTTAAAAACCTCCCAACCTGGGGGGTTTTTTTTATGTCTTATTTTTAAATTCTCGCTTTCTTTTGTTTAAAACCTATTCCTATTAGCACGGAAATGGCTTGCTCTTTGTTTTGCTCCTGTACCATTAAATAATCGTTGGTATACGTTGAAGTCAAAGTAATGTCAATTTCCTCTGAGGCGAACACCGATGCAATTGCTGCTAAAAAGCCTTTACAATAAAAGGGGTTTCCACATTTAATGTTCAGCAAGACCCAATTGTCGGGATTTCTTTCATAAGGACCAAGTTTCGGGAGATTGGAAGATTCAGTAACCACGGTTATTTCATCATGGTCTCTGGTCACAATTAAATGCTTTTCAGGGTTTCGAACCACAGAAACCTTTGTGTAAACATAAAAGCCTTTCTCTACAGTAAACCAGCTTGATTGTATAACTGCTTTTAATTCTTCACTAATTTTTATCATAACATTAATTCTTATAAAGATAAATACTCTTTGATTTCCTTAAAAAACGAAAACTGATTGATTGCTCTATTTAAATTCTGATCCGTCTCTGCTACTTTATAATAGATATCCAAATTTAAATAATCCGTAAGAAATCGAAGGGATTGAATAAGCGAAACGGTCATAGCGGCCAAACCTAAACCTTCCTCCTCTTCTTTGGACATAAACTGCTTTCCTACAGATAGATAACCACTCATTAAGGATTCATACACACGAGGCTCAAAGCAATTGTTATCTGTTTTGGAATCCTCAATGGTCTTATTAGAAAAGGACCGAACCAAATCTCCAAAATCATAAAGGATGGTTCCTGGCATAATAGTGTCGATATCAATAAGAGAAATCACCTGAGCATTATGTTTTTCAAATAAAAAGTTACTCACTTTTGGGTCGCCATGTATGATTCTTATTGCAAGTTGCTTTTCAAGCTTAATATATTCTATAACATAGTTTAAATTTGCGTTTAAAGATTCGATGAGCTCGTTGGCTATTGATCTTCTATTCGCATCTCCAGAAATCAATGACTCTTTAAACTCCATTAATCTATAAGAGAAATCACAAAATCCTTGAATCGGTTCTTCTATTTTTTTGACATCCATGTCTTTTGTGCAATAATGAAATTCCGCTAAGGCTTTGGCAGCATTAAAAGCCATTTCAAGTGAATTACAAATATGATGGGTTTCACCTTCAATGTAACGTGAAATACGCCAAGCTTCATTTTCATGAATCACCAATTCATCCCCGTTAAATGATTTAATAAAGTCTAATCTATGTATTGGGTATTTTGATTCCAAAAGATGCTCACACACTTTGGAATAGTTGACATGAATAATCTTAGGGTTCTTAAAAACATTACGGTTAATCCTTTGCAAAATATAAGTCTGATTATAAACTTTAAGCCTAAATGTATTATTAATTAGCCCTGATTCAACTATTGATATCTCTGTGTTTTCTTTGGTGACGTCACTAAAGAAACATTGGACTATTTTAAAGTATTCCTGCATTACAACTCAATATTTACAGGGTACTCTCCCCTATTTATTAATAAGGAGATGGATGCTTTGGCTTGGTCTAAATCTTTGACATAGGTTAATCCGAACCAAGAGGCTTCTGTTGAATTAAGCCTAACCATCAATTGCTTACCCTTTATCAAATTATTAATAACAGTGGGTAAAAACAGCTCCTCGCTTGCCTTGTCCTTATTTGAGTCATAAAATATTTCAAATGCTTTATTTAAATATGCAAATATGGAAGGATTTAGAACCCATAGATTCATAGACACAAGTTGATTTTTATTAATTCCAGCATCTTTCTGATCGCATTTGATGATGTTGCCTTCTAAACTAATATTGGTGTACTCCTTAACATCAACAAGCTCATTTTGTCGAGTACTACAAACCCCTCTGGAGACCCCTCCAAATTTACTTAAGGTATTCTCTAATTTATAAGCAATCATTCCATAGTTTTGAAAATCGATGTGGTTCATCATTTGTTTTGCACTAACATATGCGTCATGACCGTAAAAGTCATCTGCATTAATCAATAAAAAGGGTTCTGAAATGAATTTAGAACAAGACAAAACCGCATGACCTGTCCCCCATGGCCTTTTCCTGTAATTTGGATAATTGGGATCAAATTTGAATTGGTCTACAAAATAGATTTTAATTTTAGAATGTAAATAAGTCAACTTGACTTGTAACTCAGGGATACATTCGTGATTGGACAGAACAATCACTTTTGCACATCCATTTTTAATTGCATCATAGATGGAATACTCCATTAGCAATTCTCCATTTGGTCCGATGCCATGGAGTTGTTTTGCACCATTGAATCTACTTCCAAGACCTCCTGCCAATATAAGTAAAGTGAAACCCATTAAAAGTCACTTGAAATTCCAAAAACAGGCTTTCTTTTCTTCCAAGCACCATTCGTGAAATCAGGTATTTCTTGAGGCTGACCATTATTTTCTATAGACTTTTCACTTAAAGGAGTAATGGCATACCAGCTTGCTAAATCATACACATCTAAAGGAAACTCTATGTCTCTTTTAATACATTCAATAAAGGCGTTATCCACAAAATAATCCATTCCGCCATGTCCTGAGTTTTCAGCGGCGGCTGCATTTTTCGCCCATAAAGGATGATCGTATTTCTTGAGCCATTCCTCCGTGTTATCCCACCGATGAGAATGCTCCATTCTTTTCTCAAAATATATATGCCCCTGAGTAGCTCCTCCCCATCCAAAATCTTGCCATATCCCTTCTGTCCCTTGAACGCGAAAGCCAAGATTGTATGGTCTTTGAAGTGAGGTGTCATGAGTGAGTAATAAGGTTTCTCCGTTGGCGCATTGGATTTGGGTCGTTACCACATCACCTTGTTTAAACTTGATCTGTGAATTGGGATGGTTTACACCACCCTTTTCATGTTCTGTTACATACTTATTTAAACCTCTTGCTTTACTTGACATGGATTGAAGACGTACCATTCTATTACCTCGATTCAGGTCAAAAACGGATGAAAGTGGACCAATACCGTGAGTCGGATAAATTTCACCATTTCTATTCAGGTAATGGTTTGTTCTCCATTTTGCCTCACTGAAACCTTTCTCACCGAATTCTACTCCTGAATTGTAGGCAGATTTACCGTCATTAAATAAAACCCCTCTTAAATCATGCTCATATCCACCTTGACCATGAATCAATTCCCCGAACATGCCAGACTTCACCATGTTCAAGATTGCCATAACATCCCGGCGGTAACAAACATTCTCCATCATCATTATGGGCACTTTGGTTTCTTCATATACACGAACATATTCAAAACAATCTTCTAGATCCATAGCACCGCATACTTCCATAGCAACAATTTTACCAGCCTTCATGGATTCTGTACCGTGCTTTAAGTGCCACTCCCATGGAGAGCTAACAAACACAGCATCAATGTCATTTCTTGATAATAAATTCCTGTAGTCATAATCTCCATTCCCATATTCATCTACTTTGTGACCCGTAGACTTTTCTATCAATTGCTGAGCCTTACCTAACATCACCTTGTCTGGATCTGCAATAGCCTTTATTTCAATATCATTTCTCTTAAGCATTTCCGCTATGTGTGTTTGCCCCCGAAACCCAGTGGCAATAAATCCTAATCTTACTTTGGACTTTGTGTTGCTACTAAAAGAAAATAAGGAATTGGGTAAAATCAATGCTCCCGCAGCCAATACAGAACTTCTTTGCACAAAATCTCGTCTATTCATAATTCTAATTTGATAGAGAAAGATAGCTAAATTAAATGGTTTGAATTTATTCCATTATTCTATTCGTTATCAGCAATCTGATTAGAAGACCATAAATACAATTGTTTTTATTTTTCATACGCTTTTCCGTATCTTAGTAAAACATTCTGACTTATTTTGATTCAAATGCTCAAATACCTATGTGTTTCTTTTTTAATTGCTTTTGGTTATAATGCCAATACTCAAACCATTTTGGGGGATTTTGACATTGATCAAAGCAATGGAAAAGTATTACTAGCCTGGACCATTAAATCAGGGAGCGTATGTAATGGTATGCAAATATTCAGAAGTAAAGATTCTGTGAACTTTGTTCTTATTGAGGATATACAGGGTGTTTGTGGTGATCTCTCAAGTTCTGTTTCATACACGTACACCGACCAAACCCCTATTTTAAATAATTACAATTACTACAAAATAAATTTTGGAGGACTAGAAGATTCAAATATATTGGGAATAGAAGTCATTAACATTTTAAGTAATAGTTATTTGTTAAAGCCGAACCCAGTAACGGGTGCATCTGATCTGTATTTTGAAAATGACAATCAAAGTGAAGTTGTACTTAAAGTTTTTGATGATTTCGGAGATGTGATCTATATAGAAGAAACACAAGCCAATAAGTTCACTTTAGACAGCACATCGTTTTCATCTGGGATGTATTATTTCTCACTTGAAAACAAAACTACTAGAAATGTCATTAACGGGAAAGCTGTTATTCTAAATCAGTAAATCCAAAAGCTTTATTTATCTTTAATTTTCTTCTAGTAGTTTCTTAAATTTGCCAAATGACACATGGAACTCACAATGCCTTACCGGATTCTCGTAATGCCGATATTAAAATATGTATTAATGGATCGTTTTACAATCGAAATGAAGCTAAAATATCCGTTTTCGATAGTGGTTACCTTGTTGGTGATGGCGTTTGGGAAGGTGTTCGATTGTACAAAGGAAAATTGGCATTTATAGAAGAGCATTTAGAACGTCTTTGGATTGCGGCTAAAGCTACAGGTATTTCCATTGGTTTAACAAAAAAGGAACTGACGGATCAGATTCATTCAACTCTCAATGTAAATAACATGCAGGACAATGTCCATATTAGAGTAATGATTACAAGAGGGATTAAAAAGACACCTTCTCAAGACCCTAGACTGACCATATCAGGACCCAACATTGTCATTATTGCTGAACACAAGATAGCTTCAATAGAATCCAAGAACAAAGGCATTAAGCTTTTTACCAGTACTTTTCGAAGAGGAGCACCTGATTATCTAGACCCAAAGCTAAACTGCCACAGTAAATTACATGAAGTTCAGGCACTTATCCAAGCCATTGAGGCGGGCGCTGATGAAGCACTTATGTTAGACGTGAACGGATTTGTAAGTACATGTAATGCAACGAATTTCTTTATTGTAAAAAACAATGAAGTATGGACCTCTACTGGTGATTACTGTATGAATGGAATCACCAGGAGTAAAGTAATTGAAGCTTGCTCAAAAAACAACATGATTTGTCATCAAAAGAACTTCTCTCTTTATGACACTTACAGCGCTCAGGAATCATTTGTTACTGGAACTTTTGGTGGGCTTACTCCAGTAACTCATATTGATGGAAAGCAAATTGGCGATGGAAAGCTTGGACAAATAACTTCCAATTTGAGCGGTTTTTATGAAATGCTGATTTCTGAAAATATCGATGAATAACACAAAGCGTATTTTTCTTTGGTCAGGCCCACGAAATATCTCGACCACCTTGATGTATTCATTTGCACAAAGAAAAGACATACGTGTGTTTGACGAACCACTTTATGCCCATTACTTAACAAGTACGAATGCGAAAGAATACCATCCCGATGCAGAATTAATTATTAGAAGCATGGAATGTAATGGTCAGCTTGTCGTAGATGAAATGCTTAAAAACAATAGCTCTGAGGTACTCTTCTTTAAAAATATGACGCATCATCTACTTGATTTGGATAAGTCATTTATGAAAAACGGCTTGAATATAATTCTAACGAGAAATCCAGAAGATATGCTGCCTTCTTTCCATAAAGTTATACCCAACCCTACTTTGAATGATGTTGGATACAAATCACATGTTGAATTGCTTCATTATTTTGAAGAAAACAACATGTCTCATATAGTCATGGATTCTAAAATGATCCTAGACAACCCCGAGCATGAATTAAAAAGGTTATGTAAACATGCCAAAATTCCTTTCTTCCATGAAATGCTTTCATGGCCTGCACAGGCTAGAAATGAAGACGGTGTTTGGGCCAAACATTGGTATAAAAACATCCATAAATCAAATGGTTTTATGAGTTATAAAAAGAAAACTAAAGAATTCCCAAAAGAACTAAATGCGCTACTTAATGAATGCCTGGTGTATTATAAGCAGCTTAAGGATAAGATTTAACAAAGGATAACATCAATCTTCTGTCCCATCGGACTCATCCAACAGCTTGTCTTCTTCTTTAGACGCAGGAAGCTCCTCTACTCCTTTCAGTTTTGAAAACATCATTCGCGTTCGTGTACCAACCAATTGATCTAGCTCATTATTGGCCTCAGTGATTTTCTTTTGAGCCTTTTCCAGTACGCCTCCAAATTTTCCGAATTCGGTTTTAACAGCGCCTAAAATTTTCCATACTTCACTACTTCTTTTTTGAATAGCTAAGGTCTTGAAGCCCATTTGGAGACTATTTAGCATAGCAGCGAGGGTTGTGGGACCAGTGACAATGATTTTATATTCTCGTTGTAGCATGGTAATCATCTCCGGTTGACGAGCGACTTCCGCAAATAATCCCTCAATCGGCAAGAACATGATTCCAAAATCAGTTGTATTGGGAGGGTCAATATATTTTTCTCGAATGTCTTTGGCAAAGTTTTTAATGGATCTCATGAGCGCTTTATTGGCCTTGTCAATAGCTACTGGGTCCGCTTCGTCATATGCCGCTTGAAGTCTGATAAAATCTTCTTGTGGAAACTTGGCATCTATTGGCAAATAAACGGAATCTCCGGAAGCATCTTTTCCCGGAAGCTTAATCGCAAATTCCACATGCGCTTCTGACCCTTTTTTGGTTTTAACATTTTGATCATATTGTTCAGGGGCCATGATTTCTTCAAGAATATTCCCGAGCTGAATTTCTCCTAATACACCTCTTGTTTTAACATTGGTTAATACTTTTTTAAGATCTCCTACACCACTAGCTAAGCTTTGCATTTCACCCAATCCTTTCTGAACAGCTTCAAGTCTTTCACTCACTATCTTAAAGGATTGCCCTAACCTTTCCTCCAAGGTTTTGCTTAACTTTTCATCAACAGTTTCTCTCATTTTCTCAAGACGCTCACCAGTAGTCTCAACCAACTTGTCTTGCTTTAATGCCATATCATCAAACTTCTGCTTATGGAGTTCATTGAAATCCTTTAAAGATGCTGATAGTTGATCTCTATTTTCTTTTGCATTGAGCTTTATGGTCTCTGAAATAGCAATAAGTTTTTCTTCTAGTTTACGCGTAAGCTTATCAATTCCCTTGGCCATCTCTTCCCTGTTGTCTTTAATCGAAGAGGTCAATTCTGTTCGGTTTTCTTTTAATTCCTTTGAGAGCAAATCACGTATTTGCTCCGTCAATCCATAGTCGCTTCGGGATTGTTGCTTTAAAATGATATAAGTAGATAAAATTAGATTTAGGACAACAAGTACGATAAGTATTTCATTCATTTTTATTTCTTTTAATTTAAGAACAGGAAGAAAGGATTTAGACATCAAATATACGCATGACTTCACTCCCCAAGTTCTGGTTTTAGGAGCTATCAAAAGTATATTATTGATACGTAAACTATTTACGTTTAACTAAAAATGGGATGTTTTGAGTCGTTTCATTTTAGGCTTTTAATGACATTTAAATGAAGAAATATTTAACAAAAACAGACAACCCTTCAAAGATTTCAACGTCGATAATACAATCACCCTAAACTCAATTGCCATGAAAAATTCATTTCTCATTATTTTTGCCGTATCGGCTATTTTGACAGCCTCCTGTTCTAAGGGGGCAAAAACGACTCAACAAACAACTAACAATGATTCTCAATTGGTTGATGCTACAAGTGAACAAACCGCAAACAATGACAATAATTCAGATTCAGGTGTTCAATCTCAGTCTTCCGCATTTCGCAATTCAAGAAAAAGACTTCCTTCAAGATAGCTGAAGGCAAAGATAAAAGTTAGTTTTCGTAGTAGTTTGCCAGTAATAAAACTTATAAGTCTATAGATGAATGATCAACACTTGATGGCTGTTCAAAAGACTCTGCTTTATTTTTTGAAAATAGCGCTTACATTGCGCTTAAACACCTCGAAAGACAATTCTTTGGAAGATTCTTGGATTAAATATTCTGTATCAAAATGTTCTGGTTGGTATCCAGAATATTCCCAATCATCTGCCTCTTTGTCGATTTTATACAAAAATAGTTTCTCTTCAGTTCTTTTAAAAAAATACGAATCACCTTCTATCGAAAAAACATTTAAGAGCTCATCATATTCTCCACTTTCAAAGTGAAATTGTTTCTCTTCACCATTCCAAATCACACGTCTCCCTATATTGAAAAATTCTATTTCATTACCAAAATTAGGATCACCCCACCTACCCGCTAAATTCTTTTGTACGCTAATATCTTCATCATTACCTAGATCAAGATTCGAATCCACGATAACCGTTTTAAAAGTTGAATCAGAATTTAAAACCACCAAACAATCTACACCTTTAAAATTGTAGGCTCTCAGTAAATCACCCTGAGAAACATCATTAACATAAGAGCTTAACACATGAATTGTAGAATCATTTTGAAGTATCCCCAAAAGACTTAAACCTCCCTCATGCCTGTCGCCTCCTGACAAATGAATGTAAGGCCTTGTAATGACGCCGAACATACAACCCACATCTTTGGATCGATCCAATGAGAACCATTGAACTCCATTCGTCCACTGCACATTAAATCGTTTATCTGAAGCAGATATATCCCAAGTGAATGACATGAATTTTAGATCGTCATGGGTATAAAAATGACCTGATTCAAATGTTTTATTTTCGGTATGGTCGGATTGATCGTCAACGCTTGAAGAATCTTTAATTATTTTAAATGGTTCATTTACAACTTGCGTATTGCCTCGCTGACTCTCTTTATCTGCGCAGGCTTGTAGAGCTATTATTGAGATTATAAAAAATGATTTTCTTAACATAGGTTAAAGATAATTGTATTAAGTTCTAAAAATAGTTCCTAGGAATCGTAATTACATATTTAAGGAAACGTTATCATTTAAGTTTACTGTTCCTTCTTGTAACACCTTTGCATACCATCTGGACCACCCAGGATACTTATTTTCAGAAATTCGAACAAACTTTTCATTTATAAATGACTTTGCTATGGTTTTACATGGAGGTGTAGGTTTTGTAAGTTCAATTTTTACTTCACCCATTTCTATTACGTCTCCTTTTTTTAAGCTACTCCAATCCAAACCTTGAATCGTAATATTTTCACCAGTCGAACCCGCAAAAATCGGATGCCCCTCATTTTTTAAATCAGTAATGAGATCAATGGAATACAAGCAAACTGCTCGATTTTCTCCACCATGATGTTTCAAATCATTCTGCTTATCCCCCGTAACTCTATACCTACCTACATAGGCGTGTTTTACTGGATATTTCGGAACACCTCCATTTTCATTGATATTAATTGAAACTATTTTTGGCATTTAATTTCTATTTCGTTTTAAAGATACATTCTAAAACCAAATAAAAAAGCCTCCCATAAGGGAAGCTTTTTTGTTTGTGACCTCGACAGGATTCAAACCTGTAACCTCCTGAGCCGTAATCAGGTGCGCTATTCAGTTGCGCCACGAGGCCTTTTGACTTGTGGTTCGCGACTACGTACTAGTATCAGTTGTGCCACAAAGCCTCAATTGGTGCAAAGATAAACTATTTGTATGAATACAATCAAGTCTTTAGGGGAATCATTTAAAAAATAATATATTTGAATTGTGAGAGTAATTGTTCTTCTTTTTATTATGATATGTACATCAGTGCCGGCTCAAAAAAAAGCCATCAAGGTATTGTTAAAAGGAGATAAAAGGCTTGAAAAACTTGATACTTTAGGAGCCCTGGACATGTATCAAAAGGCTTTATACATGGACACAACCTTAGCCGATAGCTACGCTAAAATATCTGACATCTATGTTTACCAAAGAAAGTACGACAAGGCTTTAAACTTGCTAAACACAGGACTTCGCATCACAATGGATGTTCCAAAGGACCCTGAATCCATTTCACATTTATACTCAATCCGTTCATTTCTTCATTTCAACATGAATAAATATGGATCAGCCATTACCGATCTTGACCAGGCCATTTTACTCAATAAAACAAATCCTAATTATTTCTACATGCGCGCACTAATAAGACGGATGAATGGTGATGAAAAAGGCTGCTGCAAGGATTTGAGAAAGGCTATCGCACTTGGAATGGATAGCGCCAAAGTATATCAAGAAAACTATTGCAATTAATACTTTATAGTTCGTAAATTTGCCTAAAAATTTTCATGAAATTTAACCTTTCAGAAATTACGGAGTTAATTCGGTCAAGACGATCAATAAGACCGGAATCCTTTTCAGCGAGAAAGATTCAACGCGATCAAATTGAGCTAATTCTCAATAATGCACAATGGGCACCAAGCCACGGAAAAACAGAGCCTTGGCGCTTCATCGTTTTTGAATCTGAAAACTCACGAAACGATTTAAGTCAAACCTTAGGAAAGGTTTATCTCGAAGAAGTAGCGCCAGATGAACAAAATGATGCGAAGCTGGCCAAGCTCATTCGCAGGCCGCTCATTTCATCAGTAGTCGTTGCGGTTTGCATGTCTCGGCAAAAAGAGGAACGAATCCCCGAAATTGAAGAAATTGAGGCAGTGGCTTGTGCTGTTCAAAACATGCAACTTACGGCTACAGCATATGGTATCGGCTCATTTTGGTCATCACCAAAAATCATATACACGGATTTGATGAATCAATACTTAGAACTTGAAAATAAAGACAAATGCCTTGGATTGATTTATTTTGGATATTCCAAAGAGGAATGGCCAAAGTCTCATCGCAAACCACTTGAGTACAACACTACATGGAAAACCCAATAGAACATCTGGATCTTGGTTTTGTGAATTACACGCAGCATCCAACCAATCCTAAGTATATGGTCTATCGATTTACAGATATCAATCGAGCCAATGACTTTAGGGAGTTGCTGAATGAAAACAAAATAGAATTCCAAGAAGACACTCAAGAGAAAAAACAACAGACCTATACCCTTTTTGCGATTCATCAAAAGAATTACAAGAAAACGATGAAAATGAACTATGAAGTTGAAAAAAAGCATAAAAAGCCCATTATTCCATTTCGTTTTTTGAGATGGGCAGTTGTTATTTTTGGAATGGGAATACTACTTTTAAGTATTGTGAGTTATTATAAGCATATGAAACATCTCGAAAAACAAACAGAAATTCATAAATGAAAGCCATTGCGATAATCTTTGTTTTTATTTCCTTTTTGGGTCATTCTCAATCGAATAGGGTTCCCTCCTATTTTGGTATACAGTATCAATCGGTCATTCCTAATAATATTCTTGGAGGAAAGTCCTTATCATTTACAAATGAGTCTTTTAATAGCTCTATTCGTCAACGCATTGGATATTCAATGGGTGCCACCGTTAGATTTGGCATCACTGAATTAATTGCTTTTGAGACGGGTATAAATTTCACAAAAAGAAATTTCAACATCGACATGGAGGTTCCTGACTCTAATCTCTACGTGTCTGACAACGCTTCTTTTATCGAATACAATATTCCTCTTAACTGTTTGATTTATATCAAAATGAATAAGGAATGGTATGCAAACGCTTCTCTCGGAATTGCTATTGTTTATAAACCTTCAAGTATTGGGAATCAAATCAATCCAGATGGATTGCACTCGTTTATTTATGATGGATATGTTGATTTTCGAAAGAAAATAAGTGCTGATTTTAATGCAAATATCGGTTTTGAATACCGAACTAAAAAATCAGGATTTTTCTACTTGGGAGGATCCATTAGAGTACCGTTTTCTCCGCTATTCATTATACTTACAAGGTATCAAAATCAAGGCTACGACCTAACTACTATTGATGAGTTAAGCGGCTCATATCTTTCCATTGACTTAAAGTATTTCTTTCCCATTACCAGAAGTAGTGGCTCACCATTTAAACCAGGCCCCATTGAATAGAATTGACGAAATAGTTAAAGAACTTAACCTACAAAGCCACCCTGAAGGAGGGTTTTATTCAGAAAATTACCGTTCAGAAATCAATACAGAAGACAAGAGGGGCGTATTGATGACTTCTATTTATTTTTTACTGACCTCAGAACATGTTTCTCATTTCCATCGCATTAAGAATGATGAATTGTGGTTTCATCATGAGGGAAGCCCCATCTCCATACACACGCTTGAAAATGGTATACACATAGAACATATACTCGGTAAAACACATGGAACTGATTGCAGGCCCTATCAATTGATTAAAGGAAACACCATATTTGGCAGTTCTGTGTTGGAAGCAAATTCTTACGCCTTGGTTTCTTGTGTAGTATCGCCCGGATTTGATTTTAAAGACTTTGAATTGTTCAGTCACGAACAATTGTTAAAGGATTTCCCAAATGAAGAAGAAATTATTGATTTACTAACCCCTTAGGGCTGACAGATGAGTGTATCCGTCCAAGGTGAAAATCCAGCCCAAATACCCAAAGCTCCGCCCTCAATATTTGAAGGAATGTTCGTTGGTGTGGCAAAAGGATTTCCAGCAGTATACATTTGATTGTATTTCTTTTCAAAAAAATCAAACTCTGCCCTACCCAGTTTAGAAAGCTTTACCAATATCGAATCACCTTGCTTGTAATAACCACGATATTGTTCTTCAACAGATTCATCGAAAAAACTGATGGGGTTTTCATAGGCAAACTCAAACGTGAGACCATCAAAAAATGCATCGTCGAAAAAAGGACCAAAAGGCTTGTAAAACAATGGGTCTAGACTACCGTCATCAAGAACATTGAGTCGTTTCACCTCCCATCGATAAGCATCATTCAATCCTACTGGGTCAGACAACACGGCCCATGAGAAACCATGATCTTCTAATGGAGCCTCTGGTTTCCAAAACAATGAATCCAATGGAGTTGGATTTAAAATTGAGGTTGATGAAGTGTAATTATCACCGTTCACTTGGACATTTAATGAATATGTTTTACCTACCTCTCCCACAATTTGGGTTGAAAAGTAACCGCATAAATTCAAATTAGCCAGTTCTTCTAGAGGAATTCCAAAGAAAGCAGCTGCAATCTCCTCTGTTCCTGGAGGTAGATTATCAGTACAGATCTCAACGAGCGTATCATTTACCATACCGTCTGAAACCACAACCGTTGCTCCAGATATGAAACCATTTAAATACGCCTCTAAATTGGTTGGAGAATAAATATTGGCCGTGCTAGATAACAACACAATAGCGGGCTGACCAGTTTCTATTACACCATCAATTACAAGTTGCTCTTCATATCCTGGTATATCAATTTGAACCTCTTTTGAACATGAGGCTATTGAAATACAAATAAAAATGTAAATTATTCTTTTCATTTAAAATTCAAAATTCCAAGTCACACTTGGTATTATAGGAAAAAGTGATACCTGTTTTACTGTTAGCTGAAAGTCTCCGTTAAGGAAGTCTCCGTCATTGTCTACAAATAAGAAAAATGGATTTGCTCTGTTATAAACATTGTAGATAGAGAAAGCCCAATTGCTTTTAAATTTCTTTTTAACACGAATGGTTTCACCCGTAACATCGGTTTTGGTTTTGTAAGCCTTGCTATATAATATAGCGCTCAAATCAAGTCTGTGATATGGTGCCATTCGTGTAGAATTTCTTGCACCATAATTAAACAACAAGTTCTGCTCTTGCACATACCAAGATGACGGCAAGGTCAATGTGTTTCCTGTAGCATATACAAATGCTGTGCTAAAAGTCCACCTGTCATTTAATTTATAGCTTCCTACAATACTCAGGTCATGTCTCCTGTCGTATTTGGCAGCATAAAGCTCTCCTCCATTTAAATCTGGGAATAAACGGTCTGACTTGGCCCAAGTATATCCAATCCAACCTGTAAACTGACCTAAAGATTTCTTTATAAAAAACTCTATACCATAAGACCAACCTTCACCAAAAACCAATAGATTGTCTGTGTTGTCATTCACATTGTCTCCAGGAAGTGCACCCTCCTTGTATTCAATCATATTATTCATCTTCTTGTAATACACTTCGACGGATGTCTCAAGCATATCATCAAAAAAGTTCTTAAAGTAACCTACACTCGCCTGATAACCTATCTGAGGCTTCGCAAGATCTGTTGTTGGGTACCAAATATCTGTTGGTAAAGAAACTGCACTTAACGCAGTGAGATGGACGTATTGGTAATTATAGGAATACCCTGCTTTAATAGAACTATTGTCAGGCAACAACCATCTCAAAGATAATCTAGGCTCTAAGCCATGATAAAATTGTATTAGATTCCCATCAGGATATTGAATGGTACTATCTGAAGCCCCAACACCACCATTAATGTATCTGGTAAAAGGACCAACATGATGATACATACTGTATCGAAGACCCATATTAATCTTGAGTTTATCATTTACTTCAAAATCATCCATTAGATATAATGCAGATTCGTGAGAAAATAATTTTTGAGCTTCACCAGTATCAAAAACAACTGAATCTGATTCTGCGGAAACACTCGTTGGAGTAAACGTGTGAAAAATATGATTAGCTCCCCATTTAATAGAATGTCTTGTATTCGGGTAATAAGAAAAGTCGACTTTAGAACCTACATCTCTCACGCCTGACAAAAGGTTGAATCTAAACTGGTCTTGAGTAGAACCAAACTGAAACATGTAATCAGAAACCGTTGCCGTTACATTCATAAAAAGTTTATTCGAGAAAAGATGATTCCATCTTAAAGCAGCGATTCCATTACCCCATGGCATATTTGCACTAAAACCTCCTTCCGTGTCTGAAAAGTTAAATACATCTTTACCATAGTAACCGCTTAGGAATATTCGATCCTTGTCTGATAATTTATAATTGAATTTCGCATTCAAATCATAAAAGAAGTAGCTAGAGCCCGCAAAGGCTGAAGTATCCGGAATAAAGGCCTTCATGAGTATGTCTATATAGGTTCTACGACCGGATATAATAAATGATCCTTTGTCCTTTTTGAGAGGCCCCTCAACAGTCAGGCGAGATGAAATGGCTCCTATACCTCCCTTAACTTTAAACCGTTTATTGTTTCCCTCGTTCATGTTTACCTCAAGAACTGAAGACATTCTACCCCCATAGTTGGCAGGCATCCCTCCCTTAATCAGATTGACACTTTTAACGGCGTCAGAATTAAAAACAGAAAAGAAACCAAAAAGGTGTGCCGCATTATAGACAACTCCTTCATCTAAAAGAACAAGGTTTTGATCTGGACCTCCACCTCTGACGTAGAATCCCTGTCCTCCTTCAGCTACAGATGAAACACCCGGAAGCAATTGAATGGTTTTTACGACATCTACCTCTCCCATGAATGCAGGTAATGCCTTAATACTTTCAATATCTAATTTAATCTCACCCATCTGAGTGGATTTGACATTTTCTCCTTTTTTGCCATTGACAACGATCTCCTCGAGATCTTGTGTATTCGCCCCTACCTCAACATCAAGTTTTAAATCTTCATTAAAGGAAACCTCTCTGGTTTCTGAAGGATACACCGCAGATCTAAACTCCACAAGATATACTCCAGCATTAACCGTAAGAGAGTAAAAACCATATGTATTTGTTATGGCTCCCTTATTTAACTCAGGTATAAAAACTTTAACACCAATTAGTGCTTCCCCGCTTTGAGAGTCGGTTACATAACCGCTCAAGGTGTGTGTCTCAATATTCTGAGAATAGACAGGCAGAAAAACCAAAATGATTAAAAAAGAAAAGAGAAAT
>JABJEE010000001.1 GCA_018665005.1 Flavobacteriales bacterium | reverse complement strand
CATACTTAATCACACCTCATCAATTGAACCGAAATTAATCGTAATTGATTCCATCCAAACACTTCATAGCAACCAAATTGAAAGTGCCCCTGGAAGCGTTTCGCAAGTGAGAGAGTGTACTAGTCAACTTTTGAGGCTGGCAAAAGAGAAGAACATAGCCATCTTATTAATTGGTCACATCACCAAAGATGGAAGTATTGCTGGTCCAAAAGTTTTGGAACATATGGTTGATACGGTCCTGCAATTTGAAGGAGATCGAAATCACATGTATCGCCTACTTCGAACTAGTAAAAACCGCTTCGGATCTACAAACGAAATAGGTATTTACGAAATGCAAAATAATGGTTTGAGAATAGTTGAAAATCCTTCAGAAATCCTGGTAACAAACAGTGATTCCGAATTGAGTGGAGTAGCTATTTCAGCAACATTAGAAGGTCTTAGGCCATTTTTAATCGAAATTCAAGCACTTGTAAGCTCAGCTGTATATGGCACGCCACAAAGATCATCAACTGGATATGACTCAAAAAGACTCAACATGTTGTTGGCAGTTTTAGAAAAAAGATGTGGTTTTAAACTTGGAGCTAAGGATGTGTTTTTAAATATTGCAGGGGGAATAAAAGTAGATGATCCTGGCATTGATCTTGCCGTTTCCATGGCTGTTCTTTCTTCTAACGCGAATTTAGCCATACCTGAAGGTATAGCCTTTTCCGCTGAAGTTGGTTTGTCTGGAGAAATAAGACCAGTGAATAGGATTGATCAAAGAATTGGTGAAGTTGAAAAACTTGGTTTTAAAAAAATCATCATCTCCAACAAGATCAAAGGATTTGACTCAAAGAAATACGGAATTGAAATTGTTCAGTGTTCTAAAATTGATGAAGTTGTTCGAAACGTTTTTTCATAAATATAGATAATGGGTAGACTTGTAATTATACCAACTCCAATCGGCAACCTTGAAGACATTACACTGCGATCAATTAGAATGTTGAAAGAATGTCAAGTCATTTATGCGGAAGATACTCGTGTAACGAAACGACTTTTAAACCATCTCGAAATTCAGAACCATGTTATTGCCTTTCACGCTCATAACGAACACCGTATTTTAGAGAAATGCATTGATTCCATTAAAGAAAAAGAATTAACAGGGCTTGTTTCAGACGCTGGAACACCTGGTATTTCAGACCCGGGATATTTATTGATTCATAAATGTATTGAAGAGGGTATTGACGTTGAATGCCTTCCCGGACCAACAGCGATTATACCCGCTCTGGTTGCTTCTGGATTCCCTTCAGAAAGATTTCATTTCGAAGGTTTTCTTCCACATAAAAAAGGCAGAGAGACAAGACTGAAAAACGTGATGGAGCTTGATTGCACAGTGATTTATTATGAATCACCACATCGAATTCTGAAAACATTAAGTCAAATGCTCAAGATTTTTGATTCTGATAGAAAAGCATGTGTGGTTAGAGAAATTTCGAAAATATACGAGACTTACCATCACGGTAATTTATCTAGCCTGATTGATTATTTTACTGAAAACAAACCCAAAGGAGAAATTGTCCTATTAGTGTCTGGAAAAGACTAGTTTAAGTCTTTCAGTTTTTGATCTACTTTTTTTACTTTTTTATCTTGTAACTGAATGGCCTCTTTTTTTTTGCCCTGTAAATCAATATTCTCTTTTATCTCTTTTTCATTTTCAATGATTTTCTTTTGAAAGTCTTCAATTTGTTTTTCTAGATGTTCTTTTTGCTTTTCAAGATCTTTTTGATCTTTTTCTAATTGATTCAATATCTTCTCTTCGTTTTTCAACTCTGAGGATATCCAATCCTTTACAATGCTCGAGGCGAAATCAACTATTTTCAATTCCATTATTTTATACTTTTCTGGATGCTCTCTTTTGGATAAAAATGCACCTCCAAGATCAAAACCAAAATGGACACTTATAATTTCATTATTACCTTCTGTCAATCTCGCAAAAACGTTAAAAGGCATCTTACCCATGTCCTTAATTTCAACCATTAACGAGCTATGTTCTCCTTTGCTCTCTTTATGCTTCCCCCAACCTTTAAGTAGTTTTTTCAACCTGCTATCCACAAAATCTTTTTGAGCATAAGGAATCTCAACCGACAGGGAATTCACATTCGAAGACGCTGAAAAATTAAAATTTTCTTCCTGTACCACAGCCTTTTGACCATGGGATGAGTAGCAAATAATGGCAAAGGAAATGAGTATCAGTAATTTCATGTTTTTTTAAGCTAATTTATATCTTCTTTTTGATTTCAATACTAGAAAACATTAGTAAATTTGATTTATGCAATTCAAAGACGTTATTGGTCACCAGAACATTAAGGAAAAGCTGATACATGGAGTTCAAAAAAATAAAGTTAGCCACGCCCAATTATTTTTAGGAGATGCTGGTTATGGGACCTTGGGATTGAGTGTTGCTTACGCTCAATATGTACTTTGTTTGGAAAAAAAAGAGAACGACAGTTGCGGAACTTGTTCATCTTGTTTAAAAATTAATGAATTGCAGCATCCCGATCTACACTTTAGCTTTCCAACCGTTCAAGCCGATAGTCCGGTTTCTGATTCTTTTCTTGAAAATTGGAGAGAACAAATAAAAAAAAATTCGTACTTCACCTTGTTCGACTGGACGCAAGTTATCGATATCAAAGAACGACAGCCCATTATTTCTGTCAAAGAAAGTGCTGAGATTCAAAGAAAACTAAGTCTAAAGTCCTATGAAGGTGGATATAAGATCATGATTATTTGGATGGCGGACCAAATGAATTCGCAATGTTCAAATAAAATTCTCAAGATTTTAGAGGAACCACCAAATAAAACCATTTTTATTTTGGTAAGTCAAGACAGTGAAAACTTACTGGACACCATAAAATCTCGTTGTCAGATGGTAAATATAGGCAGGGTAAATAATGTGGACATGCAATTACATCTGAAAAACAAATTTGGCCTGAATCAAGAGCAGTCAGAATCAATTGCCTCCTTTTCGGAAGGAAATATAATCAAGGCTTTAGAGCTCATTAATATGGACGAGCAAGAAGGGTCTCTCTGCGATAATTTTATTGGCCTAATGAGATCTAGCTATAAAAAAAACGTGTTAGAAATGATGAATTGGGCAGAAGACATGGCACAAGTAGGAAAAGAGCGCCAAAAAATGTTTCTAATATACTGTTCTCATATGCTTCGCCAATGTATCATTAAAAATTATGGAAACGCGGAAAACGTTAAGCTATCTGAAAGTGAACTTTCTTTTTTAAAGAAATTTTCGCCTTTTATTAATGGAAATAATATTAGAGAATTCATGAAATCCATAGACGATGCCTATTATCAACTCGATCGAAATGCAAATCCGAAAATTCTATTTACACTTATGTGTTTTCAATCTATGAGGTTTCTTCATAAAGCTTAATTCCTTAAATATTTATATTTTTAAACAAAAAAAAATGAGTTGTAATTCTTGTAGTAGTGGGGGCGGGAAATCCGGTGGTTGTAAGATGAATGGGACTTGCAACACAAGCGGCTGTAATAAACTAGAAGTATATGACTGGCTCTCTAATATTGAGTTGCCCAGCGGCCAAAAGCCATATAACATTATTGAAGTACGCTTTAAAAACTCCAGAAAGGATTTTTACAGAAACACTTTAGACAAAAAGCTACAAGCTGGCGATGTTATTGTAGTTGATGCCTTAAAAGGGTATGATGTAGGAGTTGTATCTGTTAGCGGAGAATTGGCAAAAATACAAGTAGCAAAGAAACGGAAAAACTTCAAACCTCTGGAGGCAAAAAAAGTAATTCGGATCGCTGAACAAAAGGATATGGACCTCTGGATTAAGGCGAGGGACAAAGAAAAAGACCTCATGTATAAGTCCAGAACGCTTGCTTTGAATTTGAATCTACAAATGAAAATATCAGATGTAGAATATCAGGGAGATTTATCAAAGGCAACATTTTATTACACCGCAGAAGGAAGGGTTGATTTTCGCCAATTGATAAAAGACATGGCAGGCGAGTTCAGAATTCGAATTGAAATGAAACAGATTGGTGCAAGGCAAGAATCTGCTCGACTAGGGGGAATCGGATCTTGCGGAAGAGAATTGTGTTGCTCTACTTGGCTTTCAGACTTCAGAAGTGTTTCCACCTCAGCAGCACGCTACCAACAGCTGTCTTTAAATCCTCAAAAATTAGCAGGTCAATGCGGCAGATTAAAATGTTGTTTAAATTATGAACTTGATATGTATTTGGAGGGGCTAAGCGAGTTTCCTAAAACTGATATAAAATTAAAAACACAAAAAGGGAATGCTTATCACTTCAAAACAGATGTATTCAGGAAAACAATGTGGTATGCCTATCCTGGAGAAAGTGAACTTTACTCTTTGTCTCCTGACCGAGTGAAGGAAATTATTGAAATGAATAGGAATGGAAAAACACCAAGCAATTTGGCAGATTATGAAATTCAAAAAGAGCTTGTGAGCGAAGATGTCGGTTACTCAAATGTAGTAGGACAAGACAGTGTGAGTAGATTCGAAAGTAAATTCAAGAAGAAAACAAAGAAAAAATACAAGGGTAAAAAATCAAACAAGAGCAATTAGATGCGCAAGAAAAAACAAAATATTTTTTTTATCTCTTTATTGTTTCTCCTTTTCGCTATGCAATCCTGTACGGATGACACCCTATACATGCACACCCATAAGTTTAGTAACAACCAGTGGAAGCAAAATGAAAAACCAATATTTAAAGTAGACTTCGCTGGGGATACAATAACCTATGATGTGATATTTACCTTAAGAAGCACCACAGATTATGCCTACAACAATATCTGGCTTTACATTACAACTAAGGGACCAGATTGTAAAAAGCTTTCCCAATCCAAATCAATTTTAGGAAAAGCTCCTGTTGAGATTAAAATGGCCAAACCCAACGGGGAATGGATCGGTTCCAAATCAGGTACCTACATTGATCATAAACTTAAATTTAGACAAAGAAGATTCTGTAAAGGCTCATACTCCTTTCAGTTAGAGCAGGCCGTAACTATTGGTCAGCTTGATGAACTATCTGATTTGACGATCGAAGTCAAACCTACTATTTGGTAATGAGGTACCGAATGTTGACAGAGGAAGAATTGAACGTATTATCCGATGATTTTACACAATTCCTCGTTGTTCAAGGCATCCCTGATGAATCGTGGCGGAAAATGAATCTCGAAAATAAAGAAAAAGCCATACGCCTCGTAGAAATTTTTAGTGATACCGTTTTAGCAAAGGTCTACTCAAAAATTAAATATTTAAGCTATGTTTCTGACAAAGTCTATTCTATTTTTAGAATAAATAAGGATAACATTAACCTCATATTAATAAAAAGTACTGAACCAACTTTCGATTTTAAAAATGAAAATTTGATTCCGGAGATTCTAAGTAACCATCCAGACTCTTGGGAGCTTTACTCTTCCACAAAACAATTAGATGAGAAATTAACGGATGAAATTCACAAATTAGTTACTCAAGGGTGTCAGATTTCGAAAGAAGAAACATGGAATATATTCTATGATTTTCATAAAAAAGTATCAAAAAAAGCATCTTTTTAGGATAATTTTCGTTTTAAGGTTATATTTATAGATTGTATTAAATAATTTTTCCACATGAAAACGAAAAGCACCTATACATTTTTATTTTTGGTGATTTTATTTACCTCCTCATGCATCGAACATGAGGTGATTCCTCCACCAGTAAATACGGTAGATTTAAATTGTTACTTTGTT
>JABJEE010000063.1 GCA_018665005.1 Flavobacteriales bacterium | reverse complement strand
TAATGGAGATCTTGCCCTAATCAAAGCCATTTTATTTTTAATTAATGAAAAAGAACAAAATGTTCCAGGCTCTCAATTTGATTGGGAATTTATTAAAAATCAAACGAATGGAGTTGAGCTTTTTTTAGAGGACTTGAAAAAGCAAAACTTCAGCTTCCTCGTAAAAGAAAGTGGTGTAGATGAAAGTTTGATAAGAGAGGCCGCAGATTTGATTTCTACAAACACAAAAATTATTATTTGTTGGGCAATGGGATTAACTCAACATAAAAATGCAGTATCCAATATTCAAGAACTCGTTAATCTATTGCTATTAAAAGGAAGTATTGCAAAAAAAGGGGCGGGAACATGCCCAGTAAGAGGACATTCAAATGTGCAAGGGGACAGAACAATGGGCATTTGGGAAAAACCCCCTGAATTTTTAACTAAAAACCTAAAGAAAACTTTTGATTTTGATCCTCCAACACGTCATGGTTACGACGTTGTTCAGGCCATTAAAGCGATGCATGAAAATAAAGCAAAAGTTTTCATTGGTATGGGAGGTAATTTTATTTCAGCAACACCGGATACTGAATATACCGCAGAGGCACTAAAGAAATGTAAGCTTACCGTTCACGTTTCTACCAAACCCAATAGAAGTCATTTAATTCATGGGGAAAAGGCATTAATCTTACCTGTTTTAGGGAGATCCGAAGAGGATGTTCAAAAATCCGGACATCAATTTGTTACTGTTGAAAATAGTATGGGGGTTGTACATTCCTCAAAAGGAAATATGCCCCCTTCATCAGAGCACATTATTAGTGAGCCCGAATTGATTTGTAGGCTCGCAAACGTTTTGTTTAAAAATGATACTATTGATTGGCTTGGGTTTAAAGATGATTATTCCTTGATTAGAGATAAAATTGAAGCAGTTATACCCGGTTTCACTGATTACAATAAAAAAGTTGAAAATCCAGCAGGATTTTATTTACCGAATAATGCAAGAAGAGGTGACTTTACAAAAACAGCAACTGGAAAGGCCAATTTCACAACCCATTCCGTCGAACCATTGGCATTATCCGAGAGACAATTAATCATGATGACCGTCAGGACACACGACCAATACAATACAACCATTTATGGTCTTAATGATCGCTATCGAGGGGTGTAT
The DNA here is from genome assembly GCA_018665005.1 of Flavobacteriales bacterium. Taxonomy (GTDB): domain Bacteria; phylum Bacteroidota; class Bacteroidia; order Flavobacteriales_D; family Crocinitomicaceae; genus UBA952. The sequence goes on along the minus strand of JABJEE010000063.1, from coordinate 4,373 downwards.
AATGAGCGTCGTGTTATTTTCATGAATGAAGAAGACATGAAAGATTATGGTCTTGAAAACCTAAATGTTGTAGATATAAAAAGTCATTTTAATGGAGAAGAGAGAATCGCTGAAAAATTCAAAGTTGTAAAATACGCCATTCCTCGAAAATGTTGTGCTACCTATTTTCCAGAAACGAATGTTTTGGTTCCAATAGGAAGTGTCGCTGAAAAAAGCAACACGCCTACTTCAAAATTCGTCAAAGTCACTCTAACAAAACATCCTGTTAAATAAGGACTGACCTACCCTCCTATTGCAATCATACTTCGGTTTTGGTTGTGTGATTCTGGCTCTTGAAATGATTCTATCGTTTCCATACCATTCCGGATTTTCTTTTTACCCTGAATGAGCTTATATATCATTGGCTCAATTTCTTTACCATTTCGCAATGGTGTCAATAAATCTTCTTCTCCATCTGAAAACAAACAATTTTTCAATCTGCCGTTGGCTGTTAATCGTATCCTATTGCAGCTGTCGCAAAATGGATTGGTAACAGAACTGATCACGGAGAAGCTTCCTTGGTATCCCATTACCTTGTAGTTTTTTGACGTATCATTAGGTGCATCCTGTAGCCGTTGGATAGGCTCTTTGGAATATTTAGCATGTACCCTATCTATAACTTGGGCATATGAGACAAGCTTACTCATATCCCATTTATTTCCATTAAATGGCATAAATTCAATAAAACGAATAGTGATGGGGTGTTTCTTAGTGAGCTCAATAAAATCTATGATTTCATCTTCGTTAAAGTCTTTTATAAGGACCGAATTAATTTTCACCTGAAACCCCTCTCTAATTAATAAGAGAATGTTTTGATATACTCTTTCGAACTCATTTCGACGTGTGATCTGACTGAACTTTTCTCGATTTAAAGTATCGAGACTAACATTTATGCTTTTGATGCCAGAATCTTTTAAAGCATCTATATATTTATGTACAAGTACTGCATTTGTAGTGATTGAAAGCTCAACACCAAGACTTGATAATTTTTTCAAAATCACGTGAATGTCTTTTCGAATAAGGGGCTCTCCTCCCGTAAGTCTTATCTTTGTTACTCCATGCTTAACAAAGGTTTTGGCTATGGTATAGATTTCTTCATAGCTCATTAAATGATTTCTAGGGCTCAATGGAATGCCTTCTTCAGGCATACAATACGTGCATTTCAAATTACAACGTTCAATAAGTGAAATGCGTAAGTAGGTATGCTTTCTTTTGAAGGAATCTGTTAATATGTTCGATGTCTCTTTCATTAATCGTGTCTTGACCCTTTTAAAATTCCAAATACATGCAATACCGCAGGGAAAACGGCATCCATAGATTCCTTTGCTCCATTTGTAGAACCCGGAATAGCCATCACAAGAGAATTTTGGATCGTTCCTACAACACTTCTGGACAACATGGAATATGGTGTTCGCTGTTGACCATAAGCTCGAATGGCTTCCTCTATTCCAGGAATTTTACGTTCAATCATATCCTCCAATGACTCCGGAGTTACATCTCGGCCTGATAGGCCAGTTCCTCCTGTGAAAATAATCAAGTCGATTCCTTCTTTTACATAATCATTCACCTTTTGTTGTATGTTTTTCTTTTCATCAGGAATGATGCAATAGTCATGAATACCAACCTGGCAAGATTCTAACTTTTTAATGATCGCTTTTCCTGCTCTATCTTCTTTTTGCCCCATTGAAATGGTATCCGAACAAACGATAACAGCGGCCTGTAAATCTTTAAAAAATCGATCCGAGTAGTCAGATTTACCCCCTTTTTTTTCGATTAGCTTTATTCGTTCAATTTCTATGCCTTTGTCAATTGGTTTAAGCATATCATACATATTTAATGCAACCACACTTGCGCCATGCATGGCTTCTACCTCAACCCCCGTTTTGTAAATGGTTTTTATTGTACACTTCACTCGTATTTCTAGTCCATCAATCTCGAATTCTATTCCGGCATACTCGATTGGTAAAGGATGACAGTCGGGCAATAGATCTGGTGTTTTCTTTATGCCCAAAAGACCTGCAGCCTTGCTCATGGCAAAAACATTTCCTTTAGGCACCTTATCTTGCTCTATCGCCTCAATAGTTTCTTCTTTTGATACTTTTACAATAGCTTGTGCAACCGCTACCCGAAGTGTATTAATTTTGTGTGTAATATCGATCATTATCCTGTTATTTTAGCTATTCACCTTCCATTGATGCGTATTGTCATTAAAAAGCTCTTTCCCAAATATAGGTGCCTCCTTTTTAATTCTTTCTACTACGTATTCTAGTGCCAAAAACACTTCTTTTCGTCTTGGAGAAGAAACAAAAACAAACAAGCATATTTCCCCAATATTTACTTCCCCAATACTATGGTATATGTGCATACAGCTCAAATTGAATTTCTCAAAAGTGGCTTCCCTAATTTCATGAAATTTTTCATTGGCCATGTCTTCGTATGCCGTATATGCAATACCAGAAACCATCTTGCCTTCTATTTCATCCGCACGAACCTGACCTAAAAATATATTATGAGCACCTATATCCGTTTTTGATTGATGCTTCCCAATAGATTGACCGATAAATTCGGAGGATATTGCTCCTTGTTTAAATACATTTTTAATTTTCGTTTTTTTCATACTGCATTGTGTTTTAATTGGGCTAAAAGAGCAGGAGCTCCGCCTTTTAAGTTGTGACAATTATTAAAGTTATTTTGAATTAAAATCTGAATGGCATTTTTTGATCTTTCCCCACTTTGACAGAGTACAATAATTTCAACTTCTGCATCGATTTTATTCAGGTTTTCTGATAGTGTTGACAAAGGTATTTGTTGGTAATTATCCATTTCGAGTGTAGGTTCTTCACCCATTTCACGCACATCTAAAAAAATTACGTTTGATTTTTTTAAGGCCTTTTCAACGGTGATTTCCCGAATATTTGCAGTACAAGAAAAGACTACTTCTTTCTTGAGCGGCCGATTTTTGATTTCATTGATCAACAACTCATTTTTCGTAATCTTTATATGATGAACATTACTTGTTTTGGCATCATAACAATAGAGCTTTCCAGACAATACACCCTTGATTCCTAAAATAATTTTCAATACTTCATTTGCTTGCATGCTCCCTATAATTGCAGGAAGCACACCCAAAACACCGACCTGAGAACAATTTATGGCTTCTGTGTTTTTTGGAGGTTCAGGAAACAAACATCTGTACGATGGGCCATCCTTATAATTAAAAACCGATAGCTGACCTTCAAATTTATAAATCGCTCCATAGACCACAGGTCGTTTGGTCAGAATCGCCGCATCATTGATCAAATACCTTGTTTCAAAATTGTCAGTACCATCAACAATAATATTGTATTTTTCAAACAACGAAATGGCATTTGAAATGCTTAACTTCTCACTATACGCATGAATACCAATGCTTGGATTTAAATCCTCTAAACGTTTTTTTGCCGCCTTGGCTTTATTAAGTCCAAGAGAAGATGTTCCGTATAAGACTTGGCGTTGTAGATTAGACTCTTCAACAAGATCGTCATCGATAATTCCTAATTCACCAACTCCTGCAGCAGTAAGGTATTGCAAGACAGGACAGCCAAGTCCTCCCGCACCAACAACCAAAACCCGAGCATTAGATATCTTTTCTTGACCTTTTTGCCCGACCTCATTAAGTAATATATGTCTGCTGTATCTTTCCATAGTTAACCTCCAGAAAATGGTGGTAAAAGAGCAATTTCTGTTCCGTCAACAGAAGCTTCTTGGTTTACAATTAATTTATTTTGTGCCACCTGAAATTCTTCCGGTTTAAGATTAGGGTGACGTTCAAGAATCAGCTTCATTACATCCGAGACCTTTCCTGATTCAAAATCAATTTGTTCTTCTTGACAAGCTGTTTTCTCAGCCAATACTCCAAAATACTTGATATTAATATTCATTTTCTATGCTTTTTAAATCTGACTTGGTATTGATGTTTCTTAGGGCATTGTAGTGTGATCGGGAAATCGGAAGGTTCTTGACATTTAATCCCATTAATGCCTTGCTCAATTTCCTTTCTCCCTTTTCTAATGCAGCTAACAAATGGGGTGTTGCTCTCTTTTTATAGAGTGCAATTAGTGGATGCATTTTGCCTTCTTCTTCAATTTGAATTACATCATTTTCATCGGTGATATTGGCTAGAATTATTTCTAATACCGACGTTTGAATTAAAGGAACATCACAGCTGAGCACTATATTTAATTCTGTATTTGAATGATTAAGACCCGCATGTAACCCCGACAAGGGCCCCGCGTCAATCATGGTATCCGAAACTCTTTTAAAATTAAATTCCCCATGCTCCTTTTTATTACTTA
>JABJEE010000062.1 GCA_018665005.1 Flavobacteriales bacterium | reverse complement strand
GTTCTTTTTGTGAAATACTTAGGTTTTTAATGCCTTCGACGATAATGTCAGAAAAATGACGATAATAGCCTTTGCAAAGTGTTTTTATTTCTTTGTCCGTTTTTTTAGGAAAACTATTTTTCAAATTATTAACAACCACTTCTTTGCGATAAGAGATGATGTAATAAAGAATGAAATAGATCAGATTACTCAATCCGTATAGGAACCACAATGGGAATAGAGATAAGGGATACAAGAAGAAATAATATATAATACTCCCGATCATTTTTTATACTTGTTTTTCCAAAGAGCGTTCTGATTGATTTCAATGTCTTTTTCCTTGTCGCTGGATCCAGCTTTGTAAAAGGAGCTCCCTTTTATTTCTTCAGGTAAAAATTCTTGTGCTGCAAAATTCCCGTCATAGTCATGGCTGTATTTGTATTTTTCACCATACCCAAGCTCTTTCATTAATGCACTTGATGCATTTCGTATAGGAAGCGGAACATTGAGATTCCCTGTATTCTGTACTATTGATTGTGCATTGTTTATCGCCATATATGCCGCATTGCCTTTGGGGCTATTAGCAAGGTAGATTGCGCATTGAGAAAGAATGATTCGTGACTCGGGCCATCCTATTTTTTCAACGGCTTCAAACGTTGTGTTGGCAATAAGCAAAGCATTTGGGTTAGCAAGACCAATATCCTCAGATGCCGAGATGATTAACCTTCGTGCAATAAATTTCGGGTCTTCTCCACCTTCAACCATTCTTGCAAGCCAATAGACCGTCGCATTAACATCACTTCCTCTAATAGACTTTATGAAGGCCGATACGATATCATAATGTTGGTCGCCGTCTTTGTCATATCGAGCCAATGACTGCTGCGCATTTTGCATTACCAATTCATTGGTGATCGTAATATTTTTTTCCTTTGATAGTGTGCTTATAATAATTTCAAAGACATTTAATATTTTTCTGGCATCTCCTCCTGAAATAGCCAGTAAGTTCTCAAGCTCTTTAAGCTCTATTTGTTTTTTGGAGAGTACGGGGTCAATTTTTATAGCTCGTTCCAATAGAAGGCAAAGGTCTTCTTTGGTGTGATCCTTTAGCGTATAGACATGACAACGTGATAATAGGGCAGAAATCACTTCGAAAGAGGGGTTTTCTGTTGTGGCTCCAATTAAGGTTACAATGCCTTTTTCCACGGCACCCAATAATGAATCTTGCTGTGATTTTGAAAATCGGTGTATCTCATCAATAAACAATATGGTTCCGCTTTCTTGGAACATACCTGCGTTTTGAACTTTTGCAATAACTTCCCGAACATCTTTAACTCCAGAAGATATCGCGGATAGGGTATGAATTGGTTTTTTAAGCTTTTCGGCTATCAGGAATGCAAGTGTTGTTTTGCCAACACCTGGAGGCCCCCAAAAAATCATAGAAGGGATCACGCCAGCGTTTAAAGCAAGGCTTAATGGCCCATTCTCTGATAGTAAGTGTTGTTGGCCGATATAATCATCCAAATTTTTTGGACGCATTCTTTCAGCAAGGGGAGCGATAATGTTCATCTGAACAAATTTACTCAAAGATATTTTCCTTTTGATATTTTTTATGCTCATTTCACATATCCTGACTATTTTTGAAGCTATGTTAAACGGTAAGAGCATTGCTGTCGTGCTACCTGCATATAATGCAGCTGAAACACTTGAAAAGACTTATAATGAGATCCCTCAGGATATCGTTGATGCCGTTATTTTGGTTGATGATGCAAGTAAAGACGAGACATCCATGAAGGCCAAAGCTCTTGGAATTACTCATCTTATTCGTCATGAATTCAATAGAGGGTATGGTGGCAACCAGAAGTCTTGTTATAAAAAGGCACTTGAGCTCAACGCTGATATCATTATTATGCTGCATGCGGATTATCAGTATACGCCAAAGCTAATACACGCCATGTCTAGTATGATTGCTAATGATGTGTATCACGTAGTTATTGGGTCACGTATTCTTGGTAAGGGGGCAATTCAAGGAGGGATGCCTATTTATAAATACATCGCCAATCGTTTTTTAACATTCACACAAAACATTTTAATGAATCAAAAGCTTTCGGAATATCATACAGGTTACAGGGCTTTTTCTAAGGAGGTTTTTAATCAAATCAGTATTGAGAATAATTCTGATGATTTTGTGTTCGATAATCAAATGCTTGCCCAGCTTTGCTTTAAAGGGAAAACAATTGGAGAGGTCAGCTGTCCAACCAAATATTTTGATGATTCTTCATCAATTAGTTTCAAACGTTCAATTATTTATGGTCTCGGGGTAATGCATACAGCCATGCTGTATCGTCTTGCCAAATGGGGCATATACACTTCTAAAATTTTTAAATAGCTATGTCAGATGATAAAAAGATAATATTTTCAATGGTCGGGGTGACCAAGTTAACACCTCAAGGAAAGCAAATCATTAAGAACATTCACTTGTCCTTTTTCTATGGTGCCAAAATTGGAATTATTGGATTAAACGGTTCAGGAAAGTCAACTGTAATGAAGATCATTGCAGGTTTAGATCAAGCATATCAGGGAGATGTTGTTTTCTCTCCAGGGTATTCGGTAGGTTATTTGCCTCAAGAGCCTGAGCTTGATCTTGAGAAAACAGTTAAAGAAATTGTAATGGAAGGCTGCCAAGAAACGGTAGATGTTCTAAAAGAGTATGAAGAGATCAACAATTCTTTTATGGATGAAGCGGTCTTGAACGACCCTGATAAAATGGAAAAGCTCATCGCTCGTCAAGGGGAAGTTTCAGATAAAATTGATGCTTTAGACGCTTGGGAACTTGATAATAAATTAGATCGAGCAATGGATGCGCTTAGGTGTCCACCGAATGATCAAAAAATTGGAACGTTATCAGGAGGAGAAAAAAGAAGGGTGGCGCTTTGTCGTTTGTTATTAAAAAATCCAGATGTATTGCTTTTGGATGAGCCCACCAATCACCTTGATGCAGAATCAATCGACTGGTTAGAGCAGCACTTACAACAATACAAAGGAACGGTTATCGCTGTAACGCATGACAGGTACTTCTTGGATAATGTTGCGGGTTGGATTTTAGAATTGGATAGAGGAGAGGGTATTCCTTGGAAAGGGAACTACACTTCATGGTTGGAACAAAAAGGTAATAGGTTGAAAGAGGAGGAAAAGACCGAGTCTAAGCGTCAGAAAGTTTTGGCTAGGGAGCTCGAATGGGTACGAATGAATCCCAAAGCAAGACAGGCCAAGAATAAAGCCCGTATTCAAAACTATGAAAAGATGCTTTCTGAAGATACCAAGCAAAAAGAGGCGACATTGGAAATCCCTATTCCTAATGGACCGCGATTGGGAACAAATGTGATAGACGCACAAGCAGTTGCGAAGTCTTTTGGGGAGAAATTACTTTATGACAATCTGAATTTCAAGCTTCCTCCAGCAGGAATTGTTGGTATTATTGGACCAAATGGTGCAGGTAAAACCACTATTTTTAAAATGATAATGGATGAATTGAGTCCTGATGCTGGAGAGTTTCAGGTTGGTGAAACGGTAAAGCTTGGATATGTGGATCAAACACATAAAGACATTCAGGCAGAAAAATCTGTTTTTGATGTCGTGTCAAATGGCTTAGAATATGTAGAGGTGGGAAATCAGAAAATAAATTCAAGAGCATACCTCTCTAAATTCAATTTTAATGGATCCGATCAAAATAAGAAAGTAGGTGTTTTATCTGGAGGAGAAAGAAATCGATTGCATTTGGCAATGACTCTGAAGATTGAGGCCAATGTGCTTCTTCTTGATGAGCCAACCAATGATATTGATGTTAATACCTTGAGAGCATTAGAGGAGGGGATACAAAACTTTGCAGGCTGTGCCGTCGTGATTTCTCACGATAGATGGTTTTTGGATCGTATTTGTACACACATACTCGCTTTTGAGGGGGATTCTGAAGTGTATTGGTTTGAAGGAACTTATTCAGATTATGAAGAAAACCGTAAAAAGAGGTTGGGTGATTCTGGACCTAAACGTATTAAGTATAGGAAGATCGTTTAATCACAAATTCGTCCTTTGTGCTCGCCGTTTTTGAAGTGAGCATCCAAAGCTTCGAGCTCT
>JABJEE010000061.1 GCA_018665005.1 Flavobacteriales bacterium | reverse complement strand
AATTTGGAATTATGGCGAAGAGGAAAGATGAAAACGTCAAAAGTTTTCAATGTCGAAAAGCTGGCTAAATATTTTGCTTTGACTGATGTGTTGTGGATACCGCATGCTCAAGCTTGGAAGAGTATACGTTTTTATTTTAACCCCAACAATAGCCTATTAGAGCCAATTGGCTATGACGGTCATTACAACGAATATTTTTTTAAAAATAAAATGACTTATGAGGTCAGTGCGACCATTCCATTAAAGCAATTTGTTCAAGAGGTCTGGGTGGATTTATACAAAGATTGGTATCGCTTTTTATTTGTAAGTCCTGAAACTTTTGATCTCGATTTCTACACCAATTACATCCATTACCTCAAGCTTTATTCTAAAAAAGATTGGTTGATTCAGTTTTTTCAGAATAATGACAGTGAAATCAAAAATAAACTTGCCATAATTCAGTCAGACCCATCTTCATTTGAGGATGAGATTTTTTCATACGGTACTAAAAAATTCAAATACAGCAAAACTGCATTTTTTGATAGGGCAAAGTACATTAGGGAGTCTTTTGATAAAGAAGAATACATTCATGCTTATCCAGTAAAGAGAAAGAAAGATAGAATGATTCTAGAGATAGAAAACATTGGTTTTTATACCGTTCAAATTGATCGTGTCTCTGTGGATGACGAGGTGACACAAGTTAATGAGATCTTGATTCCGCATGCTTCTAATGAATTACCTGAATTCAAAAATTTTGAGTTTAAATGTCCTATTAATCATGGAGATATCATTATTGATTATCATATTATTGGGGACAATGAAACGCGTCAGACAAAAGCTTTTAAATGGAAGAGGAAGGTGGAATGATATCAAAAACTTTATTCAAAGCCCATTCAAGCTGCTCCTCTTTAGAGAGCTCTGAGTTGTCCAAAACAATAGCATCTTCAACCTGAATTAAAGGACTTTCTTCACGCGTTGAATCGATATGATCTCTTTCAATTAAGTTCTTTTCTACTTCCTCAATATCTTGCTTAATCCCTTTTCCCTGAAGTTCTAGAAATCTTCGTTCTGAACGAATGGCAGTCGATGCCGTAACAAATAATTTGAGCTCAGCGTTTGGGAAAACTACAGAGCCAATATCTCTTCCGTCCATGACAATGCCTCCATTTGCTCCCATCTCTTGTTGTTGTGCAACCAATTTAACACGAACTTCCTTTATGGTCGCGACTTTTGAAACAACTGCCGCAACATGAGGTTGACGGATTTCATCTTCAATATTTTCTGCTCCTAAAAACAAACAATTCGTTCCCGATACATTTTTAAAGCTCAAATTAAGCTGGTCAAGTAACGATAGGAGTAAGGTTTTGTCAAGATCCTGATTTAGACATCCATTTCGAAGTGCAAATAGGGAAGCGCCTCTATACATGGCACCTGAATCGATAAAAACATAGTTGAGTTTGCTTGCCAATCCTTTTGCTAGGGTGCTTTTTCCGCAGGCCGAGTGGCCATCTATAGCTATTGTTATCTTCTTCACGTTTAACAAATGTAATCAATGAAATTCATGTGTAGTTAATTGAGTACTTTCTTTAAGAAACGAGAGGTTTCGTTATTCTTTTGTTTAATCAGTTCTTCAGGAGTGCCTTCAAACAATACATTCCCTCCGTTTTTACCGCCTTCGGGGCCTAGGTCAATGATGTGGTCTGCGCATTTGATGACCTCTATATTGTGCTCAATAACAATCAAGCTGTGTCCCAAATTAATTAAAGCATTAAATGCAATAATTAGCTTTTCAATATCATAAAAATGTAATCCCGTTGTTGGTTCATCAAAAATAAATAGGGTAGGTGGTGTATTTTTTCCTTTGGCCAAAAAAGAGGCGAGCTTGATTCGCTGCGCTTCTCCACCACTCATGGTGCTTGATGGTTGTCCGACCTTCAAATAGCCTAATCCGACATCAACAAGGGGTTGGATTTTGGAAACGATTTTTTTTTCTATTCGTTCGTTACTTTCTTTAAAAAAATCAAGGGCTTCAGTCAAACTCATTTCCAATAGGTCGTGTATGTTTTTATCTCGATAGCTGATTTCTAGGGTTTCTTTTTTATACCGACTTCCCTTACAATTTTCACATTGAAGATGTATGTCAGCCATAAATTGCATTTCAACAGTAATGGTTCCTTCTCCTTCACACATTTCGCAACGTCCTCCTTGAACATTGAAAGAGAAAAACCCTGGTTTGTATGCCCTCAACTTTGAAAGTTTTTGTCTTGAGTATAAATCTCTTATGTCATCAAACGCCTTAACATAGGTAATGGGATTGCTTCTTGAAGATTTTCCAATAGGGTTTTGATCGATGAATTCGACGTGTTTTAGACGGTTGTAATCACCCTTGAGTGCGGTATATTTTCCTTGGATGTCATTACTTATGCCCATGTTTTTTCTGAGGGCGGGGTAAAGTATATCTCCAATAAGAGAGGATTTTCCAGAGCCCGAAACTCCTGTTACACAGGTTAGGCAGTTTAAAGGAAAGGACACGTTGATGTTCTTTAAGTTGTATTGATAGGCCCCCTCAATTTCAATTTTACTCCTAATGGTTCGTCTTTTTTCAGGAACGACAATGGTTCTGATTTTATTCAAATAATCACCGGTAAGACTGTGTTTGGTGCGAATTAGTTTTTTGTGGCTGCCGTTGAATACGACTTCTCCACCATACTTGCCCGCTTTAGGGCCAATATCTATGATGCGATCTGCAGCTCTCATGATTTCTTCTTCGTGCTCCACTATGATTACCGTATTTCCGGCATTTTGAAGCTGTTTTAGGACTTTTATAAGGTTTTCTGTATCCTTTGGGTGTAATCCTATAGATGGTTCGTCTAGAATATAAATAGAGCCTACTAACGCGCTTCCTAGTGAAGTAGCCAAATGTATTCGCTGTGATTCCCCTCCCGAAAGCGTGTTTGCTTGCCTGTTTAATGTGAGATACCCCAAACCAACATTGGTTAGGTAAGTCAGTCTATTTATGATTTCAGGAAGGATCCGATTACTTACCGCATTTTCTTCAACATTCCCTTTTAGGTCTTTAAAAAACGCGAGGCTATCAGAAACAGGGAGTAGGACAATATCTTGAATAGACTTATTGTTGATTTTTACATATGACGCATCTCCTCTTAACCTTGTCCCTTTACACTCGTGACAATCTGTTCGTCCTCGATATCTAGAGAGCATTACTCTGTATTGTATTTTGTAGGTTTTCCTTTCGACTTCTTTGAAAAATGCATGAAGACCAGTAAAGTGTTCATTCCCATCCCAAAGCAATTGGTATTCAGCTTCATTAAGGTCTTTGATTGCTCTATGTATGGGAAAGTTGAATTTTGATGCTTTAAGGGTTAGGTTTTTAAAGTAAGCGCCCATAACTTCTCCTTTCCAGGGGGCAATTCCCCCGTCAAAAACGCTTAAATCCTTGTTCGGAATTACGAGGTCTTCATCGATGCCCAATATTTTACCAAAGCCTTCACAGGTTTTACAAGCCCCATAGGGATTGTTGAAAGCAAAAAAGTGTAAAGAGGGTTCTTGAAATTCAATCCCTCTGTTTTCAAACTTTTTATTGAATATGCTTTGAGATTGATCAATAGGGTCTAGTGTGTGACAAATACCATGACCTTCGTTAAATGCCAGCTCTATAGAATCCAATATTCGCCCTTCATTATCTTCTTCAGAGAAATCTGTTTTGATTCTGTCTATTACAAGAAATATCTTGTCTTTAGAGTTGAACTTATAGTCATCTATATTTATAAACTTATTATTTATGTAAAGCCTTTTAAATCCTTCTTTTACATAACTTTGTAGGTGTTCTTTTTTGTCTATTTTTAATGGTGAAAGCAGCGCTATCTTACTGTTTTTAGGGAGCTCTTTTAAGTGGTTTAAGACATCTTTTATACTGTGTTTTCGTACTCTTTCTCCTGTCTGTGGGTCGTAAGTAGCGCCAATTCTTGCATAAAGTAATTTTAAATAATCATATATTTCCGTAGTGGTTCCAACAGTTGATCTTGGGTTGGATGAAATGACCTTTTGTTGGATGGCAATTGAAGGAGCAATTCCTTTAATGTAGTCCATTTCTGGCTTTTCAAGTTTACCTAAAAATTGTCTGGCGTATGAAGACATACTTTCAATAAACCGTCTTTGACCTTCCGCAAATATAGTGTCGAATGCCAGGGATGTCTTTCCAGAACCTGAAACCCCCGTGATTACTGTAAAGGACCCATGCGGTATTTCCACATCAATATTCTTTAGATTGTGTACCCTTGCACCTTTTATAACAATTGAATCTTTCACCATACAAAAATAACAGATGATGTCTAATGGGGTTCAGAAGTGATTGAATATTATGCTTATTTTTAGCCCAAATCGAAAATATGAATGATTCTACCCGTACTCCTAGTTTTATTGAAGCCTTTATTCCTATTATCGTTTTAATTGGTTTATTGGCATTCAATGTGTACCTGTTTAAAGATGATGCAACAGGAGGACCCAATCAGATCGCTTTGCTTTTTGGGGCGGTCATTGCGTCTGCAATTGGTATCGGACAAGGCTTCTCTTGGAAAATGATTCAGGACGGAATGGTTAAAAGCATCAAATCTTCTTTAGGGGCCATTCTTATTTTATTGGTTATTGGTGCTTTGAGCGGAACATGGATGATTTCCGGAGTCGTTCCCACAATGATTTATTATGGACTTGACATTCTTAATCCGAGCTTTTTTCTTGTAGCATCATGCATCATATGCGCTATTGTAGCTTTGGCCACAGGCAGCTCATGGAGTACCATTGGTACAGTCGGACTTGCATTGCTTGGTATAGGGAGCGTAATGGGAATCAGTGAAGGAATGATCGCAGGAGCTATTATTTCAGGAGCCTATTTTGGAGATAAGATGTCTCCTCTTTCTGATACAACTAATCTTGCACCAGCTATGGCAGGCACAGATCTGTTTACACATATCCGATATATGATGTATACAACGGTGCCTACATTAATCATCACCTTAATCATCTTTTTGTTTTTGGGCCTTTCATTGGATTCAAAGACTGATATAGCTGGGATTGAGAGCATGCAGCATACCTTAAATCAAACCTTTGTGATTTCTCCATGGTTGTTTCTTGTGCCCTGTGTTGTAATTGCCTTAATTGTTATGAAGTGGGATGCACTTCCCGCATTGTTTTTTGGGACTGTTGCTGGAGGAGTAGCGGCAATCATTGCACAACCTGAAATAGTCAATCAATTGTCCGGGATTACAGATAATTATTTTATGTCTTCCTACATGACTTTTTTTAATACCATAGCTGGGGAGTCAAGTATTGAAACGGGGAGTGCTGCCGTAAATGATTTGCTTTCAACAGGAGGGATGAGTGGTATGCTAAATACGATTTGGTTGGTCATCTGTTCTATGTGCTTTGGAGGAGCGATGGAGGTTACAGGAATGCTTAAGAAAATTACTTCAAGTTTTATAGGTAAGGTTGAATCTGCAGGTTCATTAATTGCCAAAACGGCAGGGACATGTATCTTTTTCAATGCCACAACTTCAGATCAGTATTTGGCCATAGTAGTGCCTGGAAAAATGTTTTCTAAAGAATTTAAAGATAGAGGTTTAAAGCCTGAGAACTTAAGTAGAACTTTAGAAGATTCGGGAACCGTTACTTCGCCCTTAATTCCTTGGAATACCTGTGGGGCATATCATGCTGGAGTATTGGGTGTAGCCACAGGATCTTATTGGATGTTTTGCTTCTTTAATTTAATCAGTCCAATTATGACCATGCTATATGGTTTCTTGAATATCCGAATAAGAAGGTATTCAAAAGAAGAAATGGAAGCCATTAAAAGTGGTGAAGTTACGCCAGATTAAGTTCTTTTTCGATTCCATCAATTAGGGCATGAATTACCTTAATGTGAATCTCTTGAGCACGATCGGCATATTCACTATGTGGTGCTCTAATTTCAAGATCAGCCATTTCTGCTAATTTTCCGCCCGTTTTCCCTGTCAATACTATTGTTCTGATTCCTTTCGATTTTGCCAATTCAACAGCCTTAATGACGTTTTTAGAATTCCCTGAGGTAGAAATACCCAATAATACATCTCCTGTATTTCCAAGAGCTTCTATATATCTTGAAAAAACATACTCGTAGCCATAATCATTGGCTACACACGAAATGTGGCTGGGATCTGAAATGGAAACCGCAGCCAGACCCTTACGATCGTTTCTAAATCGTCCACTAAGTTCTTCGGCGAAATGCATGGCGTCACACATGGAGCCACCGTTACCGCAGCTGATAATTTTGTTTCCGTTATCAATAGATTCGGAAAGCATTTTGATTGCATGTTCTATCTTTTGGAGATTTTCATCCGTATTAAAAGCAGAAAGAACCTCTAAGGCCTCTTCAAAATGTTTTTTGATGTCTTTATTACTCATATTGATTAAAGTAGAGTAAAGTTAAGTAAAAGTCTATAGAATTACGGATTCAATTGTTTTGTATCTTTGTTTTATGTCAAAAGAAGCGTATTTCAAGGATAAAGTAGTTTGGATTACTGGTGCGAGCTCGGGAATAGGAAAAGAGCTATGTATTCAACTCTCAAAGCTTGGTGCTAAGCTCATACTCTCTAGTAGAAATGAACAAGCTTTAGTTGAGCTATCGAAAGAGCTTTCATTTACGGAAAATCATCTTGTACTTCCATTAGACTTGTCAGAAAGTAGTTCTTTTGATCATATTTTAGATTTGGCATTAAGTAAGTTTAATCGTATAGATCTTCTTATTCAGAACGGAGGTATAAGTCAAAGAGGAACGGCATTTGATTCATCTGAAGATGTCGTAAGAAAAATTATGGAGGTGAATTTCTTCGGGAATGTCATGTTAACCAAGAGTGTATTACCATCGTTAAGAAAAAGTAAAGGACAGATTCTCGTCATCAGTAGTATAGCTGGAAAATTTGGATTCTTTTTGAGGTCAAGCTATAGTGCTTCTAAGCATGCATTGCATGGGTATTACGAATCTTTGGCTCTAGAGGAAGAAGAGAATGGCTTAAGTGTTACAATCGCATGTCCCGGTAAAATTAATACACCTATTTCTACAAATGCAATCGCTGCAGACGGACAGAAACATGGTGAGATGGACCACAATCAAGAAACAGGGATGCCTGTAGAAGAGTGTGTAAGTCAATTATTGAAAGCCTTAATTTCGAAGAAAAGAGAGGTTTTAATCGGGAACAAAGAGATTAAAGCAGTAACACTAAGGCGTTTCTTTCCGGCTTTGTTTTGGAAAATCATTAAAAATCAATCCGCAACTTAAGGCAAAAAAAAAGGCCATCCGAAGATGACCTTTTCTAATTCTTTAGAAATCTTAGTTTACCGTTGAAGATAAATCAGATCCTGCTTTGAATTTTACTGTGTTTTTAGCTGCGATTTGAATAACAGCGCCAGTTTTTGGATTACGTCCAGCTCTTGCAGCACGTCTAGTGATTGAAAAAGATCCAAAACCTACTAATGAGATTCTGTCACCTTTTTTCAAAGCACCTGAAGTAGCTCCAACAAATGCGTCTAATGCTTTTTTAGCATCTGCTTTAGACAATCCAGCTCCATCTGCCATTGCATCAATTAATTCTGCTTTGTTCATAATGAGTTGTTTTTTTTATTGATTAATAATTAATTATCAGAACAAATATATTTTAATATCAATGTCAGTCAAGGATTGGTGGCGAAAAAGTACCTAAAATGTTAATAAATGAGCCATTTTGTTAATAAACTCAGCTGAAATGCCTGCTAAATCAAGGCTTTATGTCATTTTTACTCATAGCTCTGGGGCTTTTGGCTATATATTTATTGTAAATAATATGATTAAGTTCGTCGGAACAAACAGAAAATTTAAATGTTTTTAAGCCATGGGCAAAAAAGCGATTGTTATAGGAGCGGGTATCGGTGGCATAGCATCAGCTATTCGTCTTGCCCATTTGGGGTTTGAAACGATCGTGTACGAAACGAATTCGGAACCCGGAGGTAAAATTCGATCAAGTCAATTCAAAGATTATAGGTTTGACATGGGTCCATCTGTTTTTACTGAGCCACAGCTTGTGGATGAGTTATTACATCTAAATGCTTCATCAACAAGTAGTTTTAGCTACCAAAAGTTACCTATTTCATGCAACTACTTTTTTGAAGATGGTGTGAAGATCGCTCTTCCGAGTGGGGCGGATATGGTTTCTGAGGTACTGCATAAGGAACTTGGTGAAGATAAGGCTCAGGTATATAGGTATTTAAAGAGGCTAGAGGACAATTATGAGTCCGTGTATCCAGTTTTCATTTCATCTTCTTTACACAGGATTTCTCATTGGTTTAATAAGGGGTTATTTCGTGCACTTCTTCGAATACCTAAATATGGATTGCTTACAACCATGAATGACATGAACCGTAATCGATTCAAGAATAAAAAAACCATTCAGATCTTCAATCGTTTTGCGACTTACAATGGGAGTAATCCGTATGAAGCTCCAGGAATGCTCAATATCATTGCCCATCTTGAGTTAAATATTGGTCCTTACATGCCAAACGGTGGTATGGTTTCAATCACCGAGCATCTATACGAACATGCAAAATCTATAGGAGTTGATTTTTCATTTAATACCCCTGTTACTTCAATAAAGTATGATCGTAATGGCATTAAAGGAGTTACGGTTCATGAAAGGAATGAAGAAGCTGATTTGGTAGTAAGTAACATGGATGTTCACAATACCTATAAAAAGTTACTGACCAATATTAAAGGACCTGAGAAGATTCTACAACAAGAAAAATCTACTTCGGCTGTTGTCTTTTATTGGGGCATTAAGAAAAAGTTTCCGCAGCTAGATGTTCACAATATCTTTTTTTCCGACGACTATGAAGAAGAATTTCGAACCATGTTTCGGGATAAGTCAATTTGTTCGGACCCAACCGTATATATTCATATCTCTTCTAAAGCAGAAGCTAAAGATGCTCCTAAGTATGGTGAGAATTGGTTTGTAATGGTAAACGCACCTATAAATACAGGACAAGATTGGGAGGCGTTGCGCATGGAATTAAGAAAAAACATTCTTTTAAAATTAAATAGGATTTTGGGAGAAGATTTGGAGCAATTTATTGAAATAGAGGAATATATGGACCCTATTAAGATGGAGGATATGTATTCAGGAATGCAGGGTTCAATTTATGGGAATTCATCAAATAGCAAGACGTCTGCCTTTTATCGACACCCTAACTTTTCCAGTCAAATCAAAGGGCTATATTTTGCAGGTGTAACGGTGCATCCCGGCGGAGGAATACCATTGGCTTTGAATAGTGCTAAGATTATTGAGAAATGCGTAAAAAGAGACTTTAAGCTACATTAACGCAATTGAATTTCAGGAATGTTTTCATTTTGCGACATGATTTTTCGTGCATTTTTTATGAATAGGTTCATTCTTGAGTTATTCGTTGCATTCATAATCGTTGTGTCCTTTTCATAGAGATTGCATGGAATGATTTCATATATCTTTTTTCCATTAACATTGGGTTTGTGAACCCAAATAAGATGATATCCAGGTTTTTTTAGTTCTGTATGACCATCGTTTTTCACAAGTGTGAGCTCAAGCATCATTCCACCGTCTGTGTTAACACTGGCTTGATTTGATACGAAATTCCCAAGTGAGTATGCCACCAATTGATTTTTTTCTTTTCTCCATATGGCCTTTTGAATAACATGTGGGTGTCCGCCTATGACCATGTCCGCTCCATTGTCTAGAAGAAATTCTGCAACTTTGATCTGTGATTTATTTGGAGACGTTTGGTATTCCAATCCCCAATGGGTAATGACAATAAGTTGATCCAGATTTTCCAATTTGCTTTTTTCAATATCTAAACGCATTGATTCTGTATCAATATAATTTACAATGGTTGGTTTTGCTGCCTTTAAACCATTGGTTCCATAAGTATAATTCAAAACACCAACTCTTATAGAACCCTTTCTTAGTATGAGTAGGTTATTGTGCTCTCTTTCCACAGAATTGCGAAAAGTACCTGTATGCGGGATTTGATTTGCATCTAAGACCTCGAGGGTTCTGATAATTCCATTTTTGCGTCTGTCGCAAGAGTGGTTGTTTGCGGTAACAAGTACATCTATTCCATTTCTTTTACAAGATTTCACTAATGCGTCTGGAGAAGAAAATTGAGGGTATCCAGAGTAGGGAGGCCCCGCCAATGTCACTTCAAGATTCGCAATGGTTATATCAGCCCTATTCAGGACGGGTTTTATCTTTTCGAAAACTGCATCATAATTATAGCTTTTTGTTTTCGCATTGTATGCAGCTTCTATTTGTCCACCGTGCCCCATGATGTCTCCAATAAAGATTAAGGATAAGGAATCTTGGCAGTGGCTTACAGAGAATTGAATGATTAAAGAAAAAATTAGTAGGATTACTCTCATAGTTCATTATTTTCATTTGAAAAATACTATTTTCAACGCAGTATTAATAGATTCTGTATT
>JABJEE010000060.1 GCA_018665005.1 Flavobacteriales bacterium | reverse complement strand
GCAGAAATAGAAGAAGTCAGCTATGATGAGAACAGCATAAAAGATGTAAACATGGGTTTTCAGCAGTTCATATACCTTCTACTTGGGGTAGCCATTTTACTTGTCATTATTGCGGTTGCGATGATCAACAACACCATTAGACTGGCCCTCTACTCCAAAAGATTCACCATTAAAACCATGCAACTTGTGGGTGCCAAAGGCTCATTTATTAGACAGCCGTTTTTACTTCAAGCGATTTTACAGGGTGTTATTTCGGCCATAATTGGTATGTTTATTTTGGTGTCCGTATTTTATGCATCCAACAATGTCTTCGATACTTTTGAAATAACGTTTAGCCAGAGTTCATTTATTATTTTAGCATCATCCTTACTTGGACTGGGTATATTTATTACCGTTTTGTCTACATGGTTTGCATTAAACAAGTATCTTCGTATGAGTTTAGATGACTTATATTCTTAAAAAATGAAAAAAGCAGTTAAGCAAGTAACGGAAGAAAAGAAAGACCCGATTTATCACTTTGGATTCAACAAGGACAATTATAAATGGCTATTTATTGGTCTAGGCATCAATGTTCTTGGCTTTCTTCTTATGATTGGAGGAGGAGCAGATTCTCCAGACAAATTTGATGGAGACTCTTTGTTTAGTCATACGAGAATAACCATCGCACCCATCTTAATATTGATTGGATATGGGGTGATCTTATATTCCATCATGAAACCCAATAAAAAGAATTCAAAACCTGAATAGGTTCAGCATCAGCATTCATGACTTTTATTGAAGCCATTATTTTAGCCATTATTGAAGGGCTCACGGAGTTCCTGCCTGTTTCATCAACAGGACATATGATTATTGCATCAACCTTTATGGGGAATGCTTCAGATTCGTTTGTCAAGCTGTTCACTGTAGCGATTCAGTTCGGCGCCATTCTCTCGGTGGTCTTGGTTTATTTTAAAAGGTTTTTAAAATCCATTAATTTCTACATTCTCCTTTTTGTCGCTTTTCTACCTACCGGAATTATCGGTTTGTCCTTAAAAGGATATGTTGATGCCCTATTAGAGGAGGTCGTCGTTGTGGCCATTTCATTACTAATTGGTGGTATTGTACTATTATTTGTAGACAAGTATTTTGCCAAAAACGAAACGGAAGGAACCGATGTGGTTTCCTACAAAACGGCTTTTATAATTGGTGTAGTACAAAGTATCGCCATGATACCAGGCGTGTCTCGTTCGGCGGCTACCATTATTGGTGGAATGTCTCAAAAGCTGACACGAAAAGCGGCTGCAGAATTTTCATTTTTCTTGGCTGTCCCCACGATGTTTGCAGCCACTGTAAAATCCATGTGGGATGAAAAAGAGCTGCTTATTGAATCAAGCAACAACGAGTGGGTGATTCTTTTAATCGGAAATGTGATTGCTTTTATTGTAGCTTATTTTGCGATCAAATCGTTCATTTCGTTCCTCAATAAAAATGGATTTAAGGTCTTTGGATACTATCGAATTATCCTTGGTGGACTGATCCTCATATTGATGGCAGCCGGTGTAAATCTTGAGATGGCGTGAAAGCGACACAATTTCAAGAAGGCCATATGCTTCTGATCGATAAGCCCAAAACATGGACCTCTTTCGATGTGGTAAACAAGCTTCGCTGGCAAATAAAAAACAAGCTTCAAGTCAAGAAAATCAAGGTCGGTCATGCCGGAACCTTAGACCCATTGGCGACGGGGCTATTGGTATTGTGTACTGGAAAATTCACCAAAAAAATTGAAGGACTTACCGCAGACCACAAGACTTATACGGGAACGATCCTTTTAGGGAAAACCACACCTTCTTATGACCTGGAAACAGAATACGATGCCGAGTTTCCAACAGAACATATAACGGACGCTCTCATTGATGAGGTGCGCCAATCTTTTTTGGGCAAACAATTACAGACGCCCCCCATCTTTTCTGCCAAGCAAATTGATGGCAAGCGCGCCTATGAATTTGCAAGAAAAGGAGAAACGGTCGAGCTCAAGAAAAACGCAATTGAGGTTTTTGACTTTAGCGTGGACACACGCGCATTGCCCGAATTGCACTTCTCTATTAAATGCTCTAAAGGCACTTACATTCGTTCGATTGCAGCAGACCTTGGCAAAGCTCTCCAAAGTGGAGGAACACTTATTGAATTGCGCCGTACGGCCTCGGGGGACTTTGACATTGCGGATGCTTTGACGGTTGAAGAAGCCATAAAAATGATTCAAGAGAGCGAAATTTAAGCCAAGCCCTTTTTTAGTACTAAAAAATCCCTATTTTTGTCGCTCCGAATTACTAGGCCCGAGTGGCGGAACTGGTAGACGCGCTGGATTCAAAATCCTGTTCTTTCGGGAGTGCCGGTTCGATCCCGGCCTCGGGTACAAGCAAAAAGGAGTTGGTGTTTCATCAGCTCCTTTTTCTGTTTGTAAGCAAATAAGCCATTCGTTAAAGTGGCTCTAATTTTTTATTGCTCGAGACTTATTCCCTCCACGACATAAGGCGTAATCGGCAGATCATCCATCCTTGCACGAATGGGCTGAATAAATTCCATATAAGAAGGCAACAAGGAATCAACCATTGGAATTGAAGACGGAAATTTTTCAGCCCTATGATTAATCTGTTTGCCATTTTTCCAGAATCGATAACAAACATGCGGACCCGTTGCGAGACCTGTACTCCCAACATAACCGATCGTTTGACCTTGTTCCACATAAACACCCTTACGAATACCTGCCGCAAAACCAGACATGTGCAAATACTGCGTAGAGTAGGTTTCGTTGTGTTTTACTTTTACATAATTTCCATTGCCACTATTATAAGAAGCCGCAATGACAGTTCCATTGG
>JABJEE010000059.1 GCA_018665005.1 Flavobacteriales bacterium | reverse complement strand
ATGGCACGGCCACTGCCATCATCTAAAGAAATAATCGCCCCAAAAATTACAGTAATCATTCCTGCTGCAGGACCGTTTATGGTTAGCTTACCACTTCTAAAGAAGGTAGTAACCAATCCAGCTATAACACAAGAGAGTAACCCTGATAAGGGCTGAACACCCGAAGCTACTGCAATTGCCATTGACAAGGGAAGCGCAACAAGTGCCACACTTAATGAGGCCGTTAAGTCGGCTCTCCAGTGGTTTTTTAGGCCCCAAAACCAGTCTTTTGGGATGTCGTCTGTCTTCGTTTGATACATTTAACCCTAAATATAAAAATTATCAAAGATTTTGGTTCAAAAAAAATTATAGACATAAAAAAAAGCCACTCGAAAGTGGCTTTAATTTAATGATTAGATAAACTCATTACTAGTAATCCATATCATACGTATCACTACTTACAATTTTTAAAGCTGTAACTTTTTCATTGTATGCTTTTTTAATGTCTGCAATAGCGTCAGTTGATTTTTTAATTGTGGCTTTAAATTTAACCTTCGCATCTCCTTCAAGCATTTCTTTTTGATCAGAGTTAGCTTTCTCTAATCCCCAAGTTGCATCTCCCCAAGATGTCTTTTGATCCGCCATCGCTTGTTCGTATTTAAACTCACGGTTTCTATAATCTTCTAAATCTCCTTTCGCATCGTCATCTTTCGCAGCTTTCTCAATAAGCTTTGTCCACTTATTTTCATAGTCTTTAAGTATTTCTTTTTGGTCTTCTGCCCAAGATGTTTGAATCTCTAATAAAGCATCATAGTGCCCTTGTGCATCTTCTTTCATGTCATCATAACCAGCAATAACATCTTCTTTTTCAGTAGTATAACCGCTACCACCACATGAAGCCAATAATGACCCCGCAAATAATAATACAAATAATTTTTTCATAACTTTTTTTTAAATAATTCGATGCAAAGATATGACATTGAGAACGAATTTCACAAAAAAAAGACAATTATATTTACGTTACGTATAAAGTAAAACGCTGAATGTTTATTTAAACCCTTTCTGTTTTAGTTGTTCTTTATTTTTTTTCAAGTCCTTGTAAGACGAACATTTTTGTCCATTTGTGAATCTTTTGTAGGTGATCCCAAATTTTCTAC
Organism: Flavobacteriales bacterium; assembly: GCA_018665005.1. GTDB lineage: Bacteria > Bacteroidota > Bacteroidia > Flavobacteriales_D > Crocinitomicaceae > UBA952. Next base: position 4,067 of record JABJEE010000059.1, on the reverse strand, counting down.
AGTGCTCATTGACCTCATCCATCTTTTTATATATGGGTTCTACCTTTTTTTCAAGTTTTTCTACCTTTTCATCACTCATTGCTCGAATTGATTTCTTATCGTTATTACCAACAACATCGAGGAAATCAGCAGCAATGATATCCAACGCCTCAATACAATCGCATTCGTCTTTTAGTTTTTCCACTTTAATATCGTCAGCAGATTTTTTGCTTAATTTTTTCCCGAGGTAACTATTGCAAGAGTTTAAGAATAGACCAAGAAAAATGAATAGGAAAATTTTCTTCATAATGTAGTTTTTGTTTCTTAAACTTAATAAAAATTAACGAGGCATCGGAATTATTAAACTGTAAATCAATTTTCTACGAGAGAATCTCCAGTCATTTCTTTTGGTGCTTCAATTCCAAATAAAGACAGAATTGTTGGAGCAATATCTCCGAGGACACCATCTTTTACCACTTTTAATGGAGGAGTTGAAACCAGAACAAATGGCACGGGATTTAAACTATGCGCTGTGTTTGGAGACCCGTCAGGATTAACGGCATAATCTGCATTGCCATGGTCTGCAATAACAATAAATGTATAGCCTTTTTCTAGGCCTTTTTTTACAATTCGTTCCAGGCACCCATCAACGGTCTCTACTGCATTGACAATGGCATTAAAGACCCCGGTATGTCCAACCATATCTGGATTGGCGAAGTTTAGGCAAAGGAAATCAGGTGAGTTTTTCGAAATGTCATCAAGAACGTTCTGAGTGACAGAATGAGCGCTCATTTCGGGCTGTAAATCATAGGTGGCCACTTTTGGAGAATTCACTAGAATCCTTTGTTCTCCGTCAAATGATTGCTCTCGTCCGCCATTAAAAAAGAAGGTCACGTGAGGGTACTTTTCCGTTTCTGCAATTCTCAATTGGGTTTTCCCCTGAGAAGACAACACTTCTCCCAATGTATTTGTCAGGTTTTCTTTTTCAAAGATGACCTCTAGTCCTTCAAACGATTCATCGTATCGGGTCATGCAATAAAAATTGAGATTGAGTTTATTCATTTCGAATTCAGGAAAATCTCTTTGTGACAAAGCACTCGTAATTTCTCTGGGTCTATCCGAACGGAAATTAAAAAATATAACGGTATCTCCATCCTCAATTAAACCATCTCTATCAATCAATGCAGGCTCGATAAATTCATCAGTAATGTCTTTATTGTAAGACGAAAGAATGGCATCGGCCGCAGTACTGAAAGTTGAGCCAATACCTTTGGTCATTAAATCATAGGCTTTTTTAATTCGTTCCCACCTTTGGTCTCTGTCCATCGCATAATAGCGTCCAATAAGACTGGCTATTTTTACATTATGCTGATCTGTAATCTTTTGAAGCTTTTCAATGAATGACAAACCGCTTTTTGGGTCACAATCTCTTCCATCTGTAAAGGCATGAACGAAAACAGTATTCATATTCAATGAACTGGACAATTTGCACAAAGCATGCAAATGTTCTTGGCTACTATGAACACCTCCATCTGATACGAGCCCGATTAAATGGGTCTTTTTTCCATTTTTTTTGGCTTTTTCAAAAGCCTGAATAAGCTTAGGAATTTCATAAAACTCCCCTTTATCAATGGAGTTGTTGATTCTGCTTAATTCTTGATACACGATTCTTCCCGCACCAATATTGAGGTGTCCTACTTCTGAATTTCCCATTTGACCTTTTGGAAGACCAACGTTTTCGCCATATGTCTTAAGGGTAGAATTGGGGTAATTATTAATAAGTGAATCAAAAAATGGTGTTTTGGCTTTATGGATGGCATCTGAATGATCTGCCTGACCAATACCCCAGCCATCAAGAATTATTAAACCTACTTTTTCATTCATACGGTAAACTTATTGTAAATATTGATCCACAAGGGGTATTCTTTGTGTATGTGATCTCGCCATTGTGCAATTGAATAAATTGTTTGGCGATGTATAGGCCAAGACCGCTTCCTTTTTTCAATCGTGTTTCTTCATTTCCTACTCTATAAAACTTGTCAAAAATGAAATTTTTCTCATGATCATCAATACCGGGTCCTTGATCTATTATTGAGACATTCAGATGATGAGCTATATTTTCAACCTTGACAATAATGGAATTTGAACCAGCATATTTTATTGCATTTTCAATGATGTTAATGATACTTGTTTCTATCATGAATATATCAGCAAGAATATTATATTCGTTTGGGCACTTCAAACTAACGAGGTTGTTCTCCTGCCTTTTGTTAGACTTTTCAACGATACTCTCTAATAAAGATTTAATGTTAATGGATGTTTTATCTGCGGTCAATCCCTTATTTTCTATGCTTGAAGCCTGAATGATATTGTCGATTAATATTTTCAAACGCTCATTTTCAGATATTGCCTTCTCAATTAGTGTTTGCGTTTGCTCCTTATTGAGATCTCTTTTTGAAAGTGTTTGGAGTGCCAGTTGGATTGATGTTAATGGTGTTTTAAGTTCGTGAGTGACAGAAAGCAAAAAGTTGTTTTGATTTTGAGAGAGCTCAATTTCTTTTTTAATGGCTCTTTGAATTTGCCAGAAGCCAGCCAGAAGAATTAAAATAAAAACGCCTCCTTCACCTAATATCATAAAAACACGTCTTGAGGTTTGGTCGTTGGACGAGTCTACGAGTGCCCCTAAATTAATGATTTGATAACCCCACCATATAAATTGTAAGACAACATAAATACCTAAAAGGTATATTAGAATGTTCGACTTTTTCGACATCATGAGAGGGTTTTAAATTTTAAGTTCTTTTCTTTAATAATACGAATAACTTCGGGCAAACACTGTTTTATTGTTTTCGCTGATTTTGAGTTGTTGTGAAAAAGCAAGATGTCTCCACCCTTTATAAGTTTGGCGTTTTTTAAAATGGATTCAGAACTGACGTTCTTGTTATAATCTTGTGAATTCCATGACCACATTACGATTTTTTTATCCATTTTTTTTAAGGAGATCATTTGATTTTTTGTTAACCGCCCATAGGGAGGCCTGAATAGATTTGAGTGCACAAGTGCGTCTGTTTTTTGAACAGAGGAAATATAATTTTTTGTGCTTGTTTTACTTCCTTTTTCATGATGATAAGTATGGTTTCCGACAGCATGACCCTTCTTAATGATATCATCATAGAGCTCAGGATGCTTTTCTATTTGACTTCCCAAACAAAAAAACGTAGACGGAATATTTTCTTTATTTAATAAATCTAATAGCCATTCAGTGCTTCTAAGGTCAGGACCATCATCAAAAGTAAAGTAAACACAGCTTAAATCATCTCCCTTCCATTGACGTTTCCCAAACAGAAATTGAATCAGATATGGAACACGGAAAAGAAACATCCTTTTTATTTTGATTTTACACTGTAATCATATTCCAACAGCATATTGCTCATTTGACCATTCAGCGTATTCAACATATTTTCGTAAGAATCTTCAAGTTCTATCTCCGCCAATTCAGAATTGATTTTAGGGAGAACAATGGAATACACATAATTGATCATTTCTGTGATTTCTTTTAAATTTTTCTCTTGAGGGTTAAATTTAGTATCTGAAGCTACTCTATACATTCTAAAGCAGGCATCTGCTGCTGCGAACAAGTCGTCAAAATTGCTGCTGCTGAATCCAGGCGTTACTGCGAACAATGCATCACTATTTTCAAAATATTTAAACACACTTTGGTAATTTTTCAAGAGTTTCTTACCTAGGGTTGTTGCTTTATCAGCTTCTCCCAACATATAATACAACTGAACATATTCATGCAAATTACCACTTGTTCGTGCAGCATATTTGTTGTTTTGAGCTTGATTAATATCTAGAGATGTAATATTATCGAATCCAGAAATTTCTCCAAAATCCAATACAGTTTCAGGAGGCATTACTTGAAGTGATTTATCCAATGCTTGTACTCCTCTTTTTCGATCTCCCAAGTAGTATAGTTGTTCAGCAAGCAATAAAAAATCTTGTCGGTAATGAACAGTATGTCTTCTTGCATAATAATCCGTGAGGACGGAGGGGTCAGACATATTTCCATATTCATAGCTTTTCAT
>JABJEE010000058.1 GCA_018665005.1 Flavobacteriales bacterium | reverse complement strand
TTATTGTGGGAATAATAAGTTGCTTTTACACCTGGTTTTCTAACGTATTTATATGAAAAGAAAAACAGTAAAAAGTTAGTGATAAAGAAAACGATGATTATGATTACAAAGTTGAGATTCAACAACCAGTCTGTTTCCACTCCTTGAAGGGATGCTGCTTCACCTCTTCCAGTCCAGCCATATTTAAGCATTAAATAAATAAACCCAAGGAATTGAAACATCATAAAAGCAAGCATAAGCTTCGCATTCAGATGATTGTCACGATCAGTAATATCATGCTCTCCCCTATCTTTCAACTTAGAGCTAAGCTCATATACTCTAACTAACTGCGCTAAAGCGATTACTCCGGTAACAAGGACAATAAGAATAATTAATTTTTCCATTTCTTTTTATCTACTGGTTCATTAAATTTCATGATGGATACTCTCATCCAAAAATGGGTGATTCACTGGTGTTAAAGGTGACTTGGTTAGGTTTCTGAGAATAACCCATATAAATCCTCCCATAACCAAAAGTGCCATACCAATTTCCAAAGCTCCAATAGTTGCAGTTGACCCTAGCGATCCCCCTGAAACCATAATGTATACGTCTAACCAATGCCCTGCTAGAATGATCAATCCAACAAACGTTAGAATACCGGCATGACGCTTTGCATCTCTCGACATTAATATTAACATTGGAAAAGCAAAATTGATCACAAACATTGCAAAATATAAAATCTGATAATTTTCGATTCGCATTTGGTAATAAGATACCTCTTCACCTATATTGGCGTACCAGATAAGCATAAACTGAGAAAACCATAAGTACGACCATAAGAAAGAAGTGGCAAAAGTCCATTTCCCAAGATCATGAATATGTGATTCATTTACCTTTTCAAGGTAACCATGCTTCTTCAAGTGAAGGGTTACTAAAATCAACACAACCATAGTCGTACACCACATTCCTGCAAAAGTATACCATCCGAATAATGTAGAGAACCAATGCACATCAATTGACATTAACCAGTCCCATGATGATGTAGAACTAAACACGGCAAAGAAAACCAAAAACAATGCTCCTCTTCTGTAATTCTTAAAGTGAAGCTCCGTCCCGCCAATTTTGTCTTCTTCTAAAGATCTTTTTCTAAATCCATTCAAAAAGATTAAATAAACAGTAAAATAAATAATCGTACGAATCCAAAAGAAGGGCTTATTCAAGTATGCCGATTTGCCCTCAATCATCTCGTCATGGGCTACTACTTCAGGATCCATCCATGAGTATAAATGTGCACCATCCATCATGGTAATGGCAAGTAAAACAATGCCAAATAAACCTATTCCATATGGTAAAAATCCTGCTACCGCTTCAATTACTCTTTTTATAGATGCGTACCATCCCGTTTCTGTCGCATATGCCAGGGCAAGAAAAAAGAGCGCGCCTAATCCAATAGCAAAAAAGTAAAAGGCGTTAATTAATCCACTCGCCATGAAACGAGTCATAAAATGATGATCCTCAAAATTCGTTATAATTCCAATTAAGGTCAATAACAACCCTCCTCCTGCTATTAGCAAGGTGTTTCGTTTGGCTTTTTTTGTTATTTCAAATTCCATTTTCAGCTATTTATTACTTGGTATCTCCTTCTTCTGTTTCTAATGATTCTGTTGCTTCACCTAGTTCTTCCGAGTCTTCTTCAACAACTTCCTCTTCTTTGCCGTAATCATCAAATTGAAATTGACGAACATAATGTACCAAAGTCCATATTTCCTTTTTATTTAATAATGATCCATGAGCACCCATATATCCTTTTCCGTAATAGATGCTATGAAATATTTTACCTTCAGATAGAGTATCTAAAGACTTATAAGCAGGAACTACACCCAAATCGCCATATGCTCCGCTTTGAATCATTGGTCCATTACCATCTCCTTTCTCACCGTGGCAATGCATACACATTGAGGTATATAAGGTTTTTCCTTCAGATAAAATTCTATCTGCATTTTCAGTCGTCATTGTGTATGGATTGACTGTATTATTTCTAGTCATTTCATATTCACTTTCTTCACTTAAATCCCATCCATACAAACCATGACTTTCCCTCCAAGCCATTCCAGCTTTATAGCGATTTGGCATCATCATTTTAACGAGAACCTCGTCAGTACCAACGAATGGAATAGTGTACTTAGGTGTTTGTCGCGCAGAAAGTTTACTTTTCAATTCTTTATTTTCACGTCCACGAATCTCACCATAATCAACATATGCCTCTATTGCAGGAGACCTATACATGTCTGGCATGAACTCTTTTCCTGGACTATCGGGATCTGATTCGCAGGAGGGAAGTAAAAAGATGACTCCCAAAAGAGGTGCTGCCATCATTAAAATAAAATTCCTTTTCATACTATCCTAGTTTCTCTAATTACTAAATGTTTTTCTTGTCAATTTCAATATAACCCGTGTCTTTTATCAATTCGTCGAGCTCTTTTTCATCTATTGAATTATCAGCAGTTCTAATTTCCAAAACGAACTTATCATCTGTCGTACGAGGATCCGGGTTTTGAGCTGGCATTCCAGGTAAAGTCTTGTTTTTTAACAGATAGGTTATTGCCATTCCGTGTGCAGCACATAAAACAGTAAACTCGAATGTTATTGGAATAAACGACAAAATATTATCTAAATAAGTAAAGTTTGGTTTACCACCGATATTCATGGGCCAATCCACAATCATGAAATAACGCATTCCGACCGTTGCTAAAGTTAAACCCGTTAGACCGTAAATAAACGCCATGATTCCGAGTCGGGTGTTTTTTACACCGATTATTGGATCAATACCATGAATTGGAAATGGAGAAAAAGCGTCTGCGATCTTGATTCCTTTAGAAACAAGTTTTTTCGCTCCGTCTTTCAACACACCATCATCATCATACATTACATAAATTACTTTATTAGCCATACTCTAATTATTAATGGTTTTTGTGATAATCGGGTGACTCTTTGTAAGATTGACCAGAACCCTTTAAGATTGACTTAATCTCATTTAAAGCCAATACAGGGAAAAATCTAGCGAACAATAAAAAGAATGTGAAGAATAAACCAATTGTACCGATGTAAACACCTATATCAATGGGACTTGGATAATGCATACTCCACGAGGATGGAAGATAATCACGATGTAAAGAGGTCATGATAATCACGTAACGTTCAAACCACATTCCAATATTTACAACAATAGAAATAAAGAATGTAAACAATAAACTTCTTCGTAATTTTCTAAACCACATCAGCTGAGGCGAAATCACATTACAAGTCATCATAGCAAAATATGCCCACCAATAAGGACCAGTAGCTCTATTCAAAAATGCATAGGCCTCATATTCAACTCCAGAGTACCAGGAAATAAATAACTCAGTAATATATGCAGTTCCAACAATCGAACCAGTTACCATAATAACAATGTTCATGTATTCAACATGTTTGGTGTGAATATACGCCTCTAAGCTCATTGCCTTACGCATAATTAACAGTAAGGTCTGAACCATTGCAAATCCGGAAAAAACAGCACCCGCAACAAAATAGGGGGGGAATATTGTAGTATGCCACCCTGGTATTACAGAAGTAGCAAAGTCAAAGGATACAATCGAGTGTACCGAGAAAACCAATGGAGTAGCGAGTCCCGCCAATACCAGTGAAACCATTTCGAATCTGTTCCAATGCTTAGCACGTCCTGACCAACCAAACGATAGAATGGTATACATCTTTTTCGCAACCGGCTTTTTAGCTCGGTCTCGAATAGTCGCAAAGTCTGGAATAAGGCCAATGTACCAAAAAACCAATGAAACTGATAGATATGTAGATATAGCAAAAACATCCCACAATAATGGAGAGTTAAAGTTTACCCACAAAGATCCAAACTGATTAGGAATTGGAAGAACCCAATATCCAACCCAAAGTCTTCCCATGTGTATAAGTGGGAAAAGTCCAGCCATGAATACGGCAAAAATGGTCATCGCCTCTGCGGATCGATTAATTGCCATTCTCCATTTCTGACGAAATAAGAGTAATACAGCAGAAATAAGCGTTCCAGCATGTCCAATTCCTACCCACCATACAAAGTTGGTAATGTCCCATGCCCATCCGATGGTTTTATTTAATCCCCATACACCAACTCCAGTGCCTAATAGGTATAAAATACAACCCACACCATAAAGTCCAACAATAAGTGCTATTCCAAATAGAATATACCACATTTTTGGTGCTTTATCCTCTATAGGCCTACATACATCCTCTGTAATGTCATGATAGGTTTTGTGTCCTAGTATGAGTGGTTCTCTTATTGCAGCTTCCTTTTGCATACTGATTTGTCTTAATGATGTTTATTATTTGATCCATGATGAGACTTTTTCTCTACTTGCAATTTCGATAGTAGATTATTCTGCTCATTACGAACTTTAACTTTATACCATACATTTGGTCTAATACCCACTTCTTCAAGCGCCTGGTAAGATCTTTTATTTTCCGAACTTTTTCTGATTTTAGAATTTACATCGTTCCAATCACCAACAACAATTGCGTTGGTCGGACAAACATCTGCACAAGCAGTTGAAAACTCTCCATCTTCAACAGGAACTTTGTCAATTTTCGATTTCAATTTTGTTGCTTGAATTCTTTGTACGCAAAACGAACATTTCTCCATTACACCTCTTGACCTGACCGTTACGTCTGGGTTCAAAACCATTCTTCCTAAATCATCCTGTGCTGGATTGATTTCAGTGAATTTTTTATATGAAGGGTAGTTAAACCAATTGAACCTTCTTACTTTATATGGACAGTTATTAGAACAATATCTTGTACCAATACATCTGTTATATGTCATCTGATTCAATCCTTCATTACTATGCGTTGTTGCCGCAACCGGACAAACTGTTTCGCAAGGTGCATGATTACAATGCTGACACATCATTGGCATATGAACCACTTTAGGGTTTAATGCCGCTATTTCAGCTTGATCATAAGAAAATGAATCTTTGTTTTTCTTGGTTCCTACGGCAGCTTCTTCGTCACTGGCAAAATATCTGTCTATTCTCAACCAATGCATTTCTCGACCTCGTCTAACCTCATCTTTTCCTACCACTGGAACATTGTTTTCAGATTGACACGCTACGAGGCAATTTGAACAACCTATGCATGATGACAAGTCAATTGACATACCCCATCGGTGTCCTACATTTTCGACAGGATGCGCATCCCATATATCAAATTCACTTACAGGCTTTTCGACATGATTCAAATCATCATCTAAAGTCTGCAATGTGTGAGCCGGATTGTACGCTTCTTTACCTTTACTGTCAAAAATCTCTTTTGTTGTTTCACGAACAATAGAGTGACGGCCCATCACCGTATGATGAATTTGTGTTGCTGCAATAATATATTCACCAGCTACATTCGAAAGTTTTCCGGAATTTGAGTAGTAAAACTCATCATTATCAGTTGAAATCATTGGGAAAACATTTGCCCCTATTGAAGCAGGCTTTCCGTTTTTAGAAACCGCATATCCGCCATATTCAGCAGTTTGATATGCAGACTTTCCTATTTTCTCACCATTTCCTCCTCTACCATAACCTAAAGCGATACCAACTGTTCCAAGGGCTTGACCTGGTAATGGATAAATAGGTAATGTAACTGAAACACCATTTACGGTAACCTTGGCCATAGACAAGCCATTTTCTTGGTCATATGTTGTTTTGTATCCTGCCTTTCGCATTTCCACAGGATTCATGGTAATGTAATTGTCCCAAGTAACTTTCGTTATTGGATCTGGCAATTCGTGAAGCCACGGATTGTTGGCATGTATTCCTGAAGCTATAGCTGATTTCTGATACATTATCACTTCAGTTCCTGATGGCTTTTTTGGCATTGCTGAATATCCTACAGAATTGAATGTAACGCTATCTTCAATCATTGATTGTGGCAAGTCTACACAGCTATTATGCATAACCATTTTAAAATCCGCACCACTTAAGTTCGAAAACGTCTCTTTTATTTTATCGTAAGCAACAGTTGAATCTTTACCTCCTCTTTCGGCTTTTCCAGACCATACTAAAAAAGACTCTAAGGCATCAGCCGTATCATGCAAAGGCCTAATCGTAGGTTGTGCAATCGCATAATGATTCGACTTCGGTTGATAATCTGCCCATGACTCAAGTGCATGATGATCAGGACAATTATAGGTGCACAAAGCACCGGTTTCATCCGCATGAGAGTTCAGAGATACTGAAACTTTCACTTTTTTACTTTTCAATGCTTTTTTAAGCTCGTCTTTCGGAAATGAATAAACTGGATTTGAATTATAAAAAAGAACTACGTCATATTTCCCTGAAGAAATTCCTTTTACACAATTCATCAGCTTCGCTTCTTCCGATTGAAACATTTGAAGTTCGTTATATAAATCTATTGTCGTTCCGTTTGCTCCGTTAAGCTGATTGATTTCATTAGCCAATTGTTGAAGACCCGTATTATTTGTTCCACAAACAACCAAAGACTCTTTTCCGTTTTCTTGCAAAGATTTTATAGCCAAGTCAGCAGATTTCTTTAGGCTAGATGGAATCGTGCCTTTCATTCCTCTTAATCCAGCTAATATGTACTTGAGAACAGCCTCTTCTTCAGAAGGCTTCGTCATTGTTCTGTAGTCAGCATTCGAACCCGCAACACTCATTACTGATTCAAACTGAAAATGTTTTGACATCCAGCCACCTTCACTTTCTGGATTTCTTGTTTCTCCATATTGTGCTGCAAATTCAGTAGGCATTAACCATGTACTTAAAAAGTCAGCATTTATGGAAACAATTGTCTTTGCTTTAGAAAAATCATAGCTCGGTATAAACGGCTTACCAAAATTTAATTCATTTGCATTTCTCATTGCTGAATAAGAAATTGCATCGTACTGAATGTGTTCAAACTCACCTTTTACCGCAGAACCAAGTTCTGAAATGGCAGACAAGGTCGATGGGCTAATAACTGTACTTGATATCAAGGCCACCTTATTCCCATTTCTGATTGCACTTGAGATTTCTTTATCTACCGACATCCAAGATGATTTCTTTCCAGCTTTTAGAGGGGTTTTTATTCTTTCGCTATCATAAACACCAAGAACAGATGCAATAATAGGAGGTGTAACCGATCCTTTGGTTATCCCAAAGTGCTTATTTCCCTTTATGAAAATTGGACGGGCCTCTCTTGTTTTTACGAGAATACTCGCATAAGATGAACCATCGTAATAAGTGGAAGCATACCAGGTTGGCATTCCAGGAGTCACATTTTCAGGTTTCATCACATAAGGCACTGCTTTGATTACAGGTGCTTCACATGCTGCAACTGTAGCGGCAGCCACAGAAAACCCAAGAAACTTTAAAAAATCCCTTCTACCCGTTGACGACTCGCTTAATTGGTCATCAGCTAAAAAGCTCTCAATTGAATTTGATTGTGAAAACTCAGATTCTTTTGATTCTTGAAAAGACTTCGTTTCATTTAACTCGTCAATTCCTTTCCAATATTTTTTCGTATTTGCCATACTTTTTTATGCTTACAATAGAAAATTCTCAATTAATAATGACACTTGGAACATTCCCATCCCCCAAGTTCTTTTACCGTAACTTTACCGTCATCATTGTAGCTGTTTAACAAGCTATAATCATTCTTCTTAAGTCTGTTGTGTATCTCATCATAATATGCATTATCGCTACCCGCGATATCCACACCAGACTGTCCATGACATTCGATACACCAACCCATAGTTAAGGTTGGTTTGGTGAATTCTATCTTACTGTCAATGTTTTCTTGAATTTTATTTAATTCACCATGAGGCTGAACCTTTGCGGTTTCCTTCATCTTAGCCATATCACCATGACATTGTTTACAATCTAACCCACCAACAACAACATGTTGAGAGTGATTAAAATAAACATGATCAGGCAGATTGTGTACCTTATTCCAAACTATCGGAGAAGTTTTACCTGTGTACTCACCTGCAGGACCGCGTGACGGATCCCAGCCAGCGGCAGTGTAAATTTTATCAATTTCACCTTTAAACTCCTTACCCTCACCATTGATTTTTTTGTGACAATTCATACAAACATTTACCGAAGGAATGCCCGCAGATTTTGATTTGGTTACCGAATTGTGACAATATTTACAATCAATTCCATTTATACCTGCATGAACATCATGAGGGAAAGCTATTGGTTGTGATGGTTGATAATTCTCCATCACATTAATACTATATAACACTTTAAATAAACCGACAATTAGTGAGAGAACCAAAACAAGAGTAACAAGACCAACATATAATCTATATTTCCATGCCCATGTTTTAAATTCTTCAACATATGTTAGTGAATCTGTTGAATCACCACTTTCTTTAGTTGCTATCTTTAGTTGTCTTCGGACACCACTAACAGCCATTATGATAATCACAAACATGACTCCCAAAATAATCCAAGTCCAAGGCAAACCGCCTTCTTCTTCTTCCGAAGAACCGTTTTCCAAACCTGCCTGAGCATTTCCTCCGGCTGAAGCATTAGGGTCTTGTGAATCTACCCACTCAAAAATAGAACCTATTTGCTCATTGGTTAAATCAGCAAAAACAGTCATAACACTTCCTTTGTATTCAGCAAAAACAGCCGCAGCTCTTTTTGACTTTCCGCTTCCTCTTAGCTTTGCGTTATTCTGAACCCATTCATAAATAAGTTCGCCTTCGCCTTCTGCTTCCCAGCGCTCAACGGCACCGTATAACTTTGGGCCTGTCCCATTTTGAAAAACAGCGTGACAAGTAGCACATTTTGCCTTAAATAAGGCTTCGCCTTGAGAATGATATGATGGGGATAACGAAATAAACGCTAACAAGAGAAGACCTGTAAGGACAGAACCTATTCCCTTAACCCGTTGTGTATTAGTTATTTTCATGAAACGTAAACTAAAATTGGTCAAAATTTAAACTGCGTACATACATTTAAACGTGTGCAAAATTATGAAGATTCCTTGTTTACATGACACTTTTGTGACAAAAAGAACGCTACAAATATTAATTTAAAATGATTCTAAATAAGCGTTTTAATGAAAATGAAACTATTTTATTTATTTTCGTAATATCAATAACGACTCATTTTATTCATCTCACAACATCAAATGCTAAAAAAAACCCTTTTGATATTTTCTTTATTTTTTACCTGTTTTTGTTTTGGTCAGCAAAGCGCGAATTCGGATTTCATTAAAATCCATTGTGATGAAAGAATAAATCAGCTTGTCGAGGTTGAAAAAAGAATTGACCAAATACAAGGTTATCGGATACAAATCTGCTTCGACTCAGATAAGAATGAGGCTGATAGAGTCCGCGGAAAATTCTTAAAACTATTTCCATTAACTGATACCTACATGGTGTTTGAAAATCCTCACTTTAATTTAAAAGTGGGCGACTACAGAACTAAAATGGAAGCGGAAAAAATTAAAAGAGAAATTTTTGGAGAATTTGTAATCTCCATCATCCACGAAGAATTGGTTAATCTTCCCAGAATAGATTAAAAATGTCTCCAGCCTTGTGCATTTAAAGTAACAGCGCTATCATTTTTGTCAATTAACAGGTTCCCGTTAGATTTATCCGTAGCAAAGCCGATAATAGAGAAATTTGGATTGTTTTTGAACTTTTCAAAATCTTTTTGATCAGCAGTAAATAACAACTCATAATCCTCTCCACCATTCAAAGCGCATACAAAGGGATCCAATCCGAGTTCTTCCGAGGTGAGTATACTTTTTTCAGCAATTGGCAGTTTATCTGAGTAAATCGAAAAACTACACTCACTGGATTTGGCAAGATGCATGATCTCCGAAGCTAAACCATCTGAGATATCAATCATGGATGTTGGCTTGAAAGACATCTCTTCAAACATAGAAATTACATCTTTTCGAGCTATCGGCTGCAACTGTCTTTTAATCAGCTCATCATACCCATCCAGTTTGGGTTGTATGTTTGGATTTGCATTAAATACACCTTTTTCACGTTCTAAAATTTGTAAACCCAAATAAGAAGACCCTAAATCTCCTGAGACGATAAGTAGATCATTTTCTTTTGCACCTGACCTAAATGAAATATTCGTTTTATCCGCAACTCCCAATACAGATATGGAAACAATTAGTCCTGAATAGGAAGAGGTCGTATCTCCACCAATAAGGTCTACTGAATAAAATTCACAAGCCGCCTTTATCCCTGCATAAAGCTCCTTTAATGCTTCTACAGGGAATTTACTGGAAACCCCTAATGATACGGTAATTTGTTCAGGTTTGCCATTCATAGCATATACATCTGAAACATTTACTGATACCGCCTTAAAGCCCAAAGACTTCAGTGGCATGTAGGACAAATTAAAATGAACACCTTCAACCAACATGTCGGCAGAAAGCAATTTGCAATGTTCACCTTCACTAGAAATCACTGCACAATCATCACCAATTCCCTTAACACTAGAATCATTCGTTAACTTAAATTCTCTAGTTAATTCATCAATCAAGCCAAATTCGCCTATTGATTCTATTTCGTTTTTTGTGTTTTCACTCATTATTCAGGGTTAAAAAAAAGAGTGAATGCACCTGCATTCACTCTTTAGTACATGTTGACCCACTAGGGCTCGAACCTAGACTCTTCTGGACCAAAACCAGATGTGTTGCCAGTTACACCATGGGTCAAAAATGATTAAAATGTTCAATCAAGCCTGCAAATTTAATAACTTAATTTCATAATTCATTCCTGAAATAAAAAATTTATTATTTCAACCTAAAACTTTTGGGTGGTATAAATCTTTTATCTCACCGCTAATATTCGTAAATTCGCAAACTATTTAACGAATTAAAATGAAAATGAATTACAATTTCATCAACAAAATTAACGGATGGGCAATTTTCGCAATAGCCACCCTTGTTTATATGTTTACGATAGAAGATACCGCAAGTTTGTGGGATTGTGGAGAGTATATCACAGCGGCGTATAAACTTGAAGTGGGCCATCCTCCTGGCGCTCCACTTTATATGATTTTGGGACGTGTGTTTTCTTTTTTCGCAGCCCCTGAAAATGTAGCATTTTACATCAATTCTCTTTCTGCATTGTCAAGTTCATTCACCATTCTTTTCATGTTTTGGTCAATTACCCTTCTTTTGAAGAAATTAATATTACAAGGAAAAAAAGAACTTGAAAAGCATGACCAAGTCGGTATTTTTGTGTCTGCTTCCATTGGAGCTCTTGCTTATACTTTTACCGATTCATTTTGGTTCTCCGCAGTAGAAGGAGAGGTATACGCCATGGCCTCATTGTTTACCGCGGTTATTTTCTGGGCCATTCTGAAATGGGATGAAGAAATGTCCGAGCTTCAAGCCAACAGGCTATCGTCTAATGCTACCCCAAATCGTTGGTTATTATTAATTATGTTTCTTCTTGGTTTGGCAATTGGGGTTCACCTTCTAGGTATTCTGGTTATTCCAGCGATTGGTTATGTCATCTATTTTAGGGTAAAAGAAACCACCCGAAACGGCTTTTTCATTGCGGGAATCCTTTCCATTATTATTCTCGGATTTATCCAAGAAGGGGTGATACCAGGCACAATATCCATGGCTTCAAGCTTTGAAACCGCATTTGTTAATTCAATGGGTTTGCCTTTTTATTCGGGTTCTCTTTTCTTTTTTGCGCTACTCATCGCGTTTTGCATCTTCGGTGTTCGTTACGCACGAAAGAACAATATGCACCTATTGTCCAACGCTCTTATGGGACTCGTCTTTTTATTAATTGGTTATGGTTCTTTTGCTGTTATTGTTATTCGATCTAATGCCAATACTCCACTTGATGAAAATGACCCTGAAAACTTGGTTACACTTCACTCCTACTTGAAAAGAGAGCAATATGGAAGTTCGCCTATTCTTTCCGGGCCTTATTGGAATTCAAAAGAGAATCCTCGGGACCAGTTTGAAGATATTTCCGCCTACCATCTGCGCCGTTGGGTTGTGGTTGATGAGGATACAGATCTTAGAGGATTTGTTAAAGAAGAGGACGCAAAAAAATGGGCCCTAAAAGAATACAATAACAACATTCCTGGAAATGTAGAAATAAAAGAGAAGTACTTTGAGACCAATTCAAGTATTAGAAAAAATGCTACTCCAACATATGAACAAACCACATTTTTCCCTCGAATGTATTTGGCACCAAACAATGCAAATGCCAAAAGAAAAGTTAGAGGTTATAAATATTGGTCAGGCTATGATCCGAATGAAGATGAAGATACGGAATATGGCATTAAAGAGGATAATGCAAGCTTTGACAAATCAAAGCCGGTAAGTGAAACCAACCCTAAACAAGTTTCTTACAGGTTGCCCACAACAAAAGAAAACCTCAGATACTTTTGGGACTATCAGCTCAACTGGATGTATTTCAGGTATTTCATGTGGAACTTTTCAGGAAGACAAAATGATATTCAAGGTCACGGAGACAATATGAGAGGTAATTGGATCTCTGGATTTAATTTCATTGATGAGAGTAGGCTTGGTAGTCAAGAGTTTTCACCTTTTTACACGAGCGAAAATAAATCAAACAATAAATATTATTTGATTCCATTAATCTTCGCGTTAATTGGCTTGATTTATCATTATTTAAAGGCGCCAAAGGATGCCTTTGTACTGACACTTGCCTTTATTTTTACGGGTATAGCAATTGTCGTTTATTTGAATCAAAAGCCTTTAGAGCCAAGAGAAAGAGACTATGCTTATGCTGGATCCTTTTATTTCTTTGCGATGTGGATTAGCTTTGGGGTTTACGCAATAATAGATCTATTGCAAACAAAAGTAAAAATGAAAAATGCCAATATGCGCATTGGTATTGCTGGGGCATTAGGCCTTGCTGTTCCGTTAATTCTAGCCACAGAAGGATGGGACGATCATAACCGTAG
>JABJEE010000057.1 GCA_018665005.1 Flavobacteriales bacterium | reverse complement strand
TCTAATGGTGTTGTTGATCATCGCAACCGCAATAATGACAAGTAAAATGGCTACCCCAAGTAGAAGGTATATGAACTGCTGAAAACCCATGTTTACATCTTTTATGCTGTTCTCATCATAGCTGACTTCTTCTATTTCTGCACTAAAAGACTCCATGAGCTTTTCCCTTATCAGGTCCATTCCTTTTTTATTGGCAAGTTTTTCTACCGGGCTGAACACAATGGTTGGAGGTATTGGATTTTCACCATCCAAAATTTCTAGCATTTCTTCTTTTGACGCTCCTACTCCGGCAAAATCCTCCATAGCAATTTCGGGAGAAACAAAATGTACATCACTGAATTCTGGCCATTGTTTGATCTCTATTTCAATCAGTTTTATATCGGCTTCGTTCATCTCTGGATTAAAAAAGATATCTGCTCGAATGCTTTCTTTTACCTGCTTTTCAAATTCACTAATCCCTAAAACACCGCCTAAAATTAAGCCAATCATAAACAATACGAGGGATATTCCGATTACGGTCGAAACGTAGCTTGTTCGGATTCCTCTCTTGCTGTATTTATCAATATTCTTAGCCATGACTACGAAAATATAAATTATCTGCTGTGTCTAATCCAAGGGTGTAAAAAAGAATTGAACCTCCCGATGTGTATTAACCCTTTCTATTGTAAGATCTGATTTTTAGAAAATGATAGATGCCAATAATGGGGATTAGGAGAGAGAAATTGTAGTATACATCTTCCAAGGGAATGGTCAGCAAGCGAATGCCTGTATTGTGTGCATTGTTGTACCAAACCACTGGATCTTCTGTGGCAGCGCCTGTCAATACGCCATTTACAATGAAAAACGGAATCAAGGCCACAACAAATGCGAATATCGCCCGTGGGTACCAAATAAACTTTTGTTTCATGGCAAACACGACAATCAAAGAAGACAAGGTGCAGGCAGAAAACGTATACCATTGATTCATATTCGTAAGCGCCATCATTATTCCAGAGAGCACCATAAATATCGAAAACACCATCGTCAACTTGTGTAGAGAGACATTAGGAAAATAGGCATTCAGTACTTCATAAATAAACAAGCAACAATAGGGAATAAAAA
Source organism: Flavobacteriales bacterium (assembly GCA_018665005.1). Lineage (GTDB taxonomy): Bacteria > Bacteroidota > Bacteroidia > Flavobacteriales_D > Crocinitomicaceae > UBA952. Next base: position 5,241 of record JABJEE010000057.1, on the reverse strand, counting down.
AGAAAAAAAGAACCTCCTCTAAGGGCAGTTTTCCAAGATATATGCCTTGAAGGTATTGTTCATTGAATCCCCAAACGCCTTTTTCGGTAAATATTTGGTCCCAAATTAAAAACGGAATAGCCACTATGGTGATGGCAGGAATGATAAACTTTACGTTTTTGTAAAATGCGACTTTCTGGTCAAAGCTCAACGCCAAGCAAGAGCCAAAAGAAACGAACATTAAGAGCAAATAAAGACTCATTTTTTTTCTTTTTTAAGCATGTATGTTTTTTTTGCTTCTTGATAAAATTTTCTAGGTACCACGAGCATTCCAAAGCATTCACCTTGTTCTTTCCCTAAATGCTTATGGTGAATTTTATGCGCTTTCCTTATCGCATAAAAATAGGGGTGGTCTACGTCTCTAAACCATTTGAACCTTCGATGAATATAAACATCGTGAATCAGAAAGTAGCAGATGCCATAGGCAAGAATGCCAAACCCAATCCAAACGGGAATCCATAAGCCATTCATGGAACCCAACATAATCAACAACCATGAAGGGATGGCATAAATCATAAAAAAAACATCATTTCGCTCAAAAAAACCTTTTTCCACTTGGTGGTGGTCCTTATGGAATCGCCACATTAACCCATGCATAACATACTTGTGGGTAAACCAAGCCATAAACTCCATTCCCAAAAAAGACAAAATCAAAACAACAGGACCTAAAACAATCATTTTAAATATAAATTTAAAAAACTAAAAAATAAAAGCAGTAAAACCAGTAAGGTATCGTAAACCTTGTTGGTTTCGGCTTTTTTTAATTTGAATAATACCCATTGAAGGAAGAGCGCCACCAAAAACCAGCAAACGTAATTGTATAAGGGCACGCTATTACCACTCCAGGTCCAAAAGCCACTTTTTATGGCAACAGGCTCCATAAGCACATCGATTCCAAGCATCAACAGTGAAGAAAGAATAATTTTTAAACCCATTGATTTCACAAATCGTTTTACGAAAGAGGCAGAAGCAAGAGCCAGCACCCCCCAAAGAATACCGATAACTAAAGAAACCCCTAAGAATTTTGGGCCGAGATTCGTTCCATAGGTGTAATCACCAAAAAGATATCCCGTATTCACTCCGATGGCTTCAGCGCCAAAACCGACAACAAAAGCAATGGTCATAAAAATGAAAAAATCAGTCTTTTTTTTACTGGCAATAACCATCACGAACGAGGACAAATAGAGCACTCCTCCCGAAAGAGGCAGGAATTCGGCCTTTAATCCTGGAAGGACAAAACCAACCGCGCCAACAATGTAGATGATTATCAAAAAAGCTTGAAGCAGGGAATCTCTATGTTTCTTGTTTTTTATAAAATCAGTCATTGAACCTCCCTTTTACTGCGTTGTCCATGGTGTCTTCGAGGGTGTGAAATTGATAGTTGAATCTTTTTTTCACTTTCTCATTGGAGTATTCCAAGTTTTTATATGCTGACTGAATACTTTCAATAGAAATCGGACTTCGTTTTCTGATAATGCGATACATATTCTCAATGGTAAATGCTGCAACATGTGCTAGTGTTCTATTGAGTTTTTTACTGGGTTCGTTTTGATTCATAGACTTCGCTATCAAGCCAAATAAATCCTTAAAAGAAATGTTATGCCCGATGGTAAGGTATTTTTCACCCGACTCTTCTGAATCAAGTAGCTTTAAAACAATATTAGATACATCTCGTGCATCTACAATTGCATTTGCTCCAGAAGGATAATACTTCATTCCTTTGCTACCTGCTTTTAATATCGTGAGTGAGCTTCTGTGCCAGTTACCTGGACCAATGATCAGACACGGGTTTACGATGGAAGTGTTGAGCCCTTCTGCCGCTCCCCTAAACGCTTCTTTTTCTGCACTATATTTGGAAACTGAATAACCACTCACTTCTTTTCCTGGCTCCCATCTTGTTTTCTCTGTGATTGGATTGCTCAAAGATCCTAATGCCGCAGTCGAGCTAATATAACAAAGCTTCTCAACCTTGTTTTTCAAGCAAAGGTTCACTATGTTTTCAGTGCCTGTCCTATTTATTGTCATGCATCGGTGAAAATCCAATTTATGAAACGAAACAAGTGCCGCACAATGAATGACCTTTTGAACACCACTAAAAGATTCATCAAGAGTATCAATGTCTAAAACATCCGACTGAAACCATTCTACATCATCAAAATTATGGGATTGGTTTAAGGTTTTATTGTAATAATCGAAAAGCTTCTTTACTCTATTCTTTCTTTTTTCAGAACGATAAACCGCTCGAACAGACTGTTTCTTTCCAATAAGGTCGTAGAGAATGTGGCTTCCCACCAAACCTGAAGATCCTGTTACCAATATCACGAACTGAATTGAATTTAGTTCAACTTGCTTTCTAAAAGCATGTTGTGTTTTTCGAGCAAATTTAAGTATTTATTCTTCCAATAATCAGAATCCGAGGAATTTGAATTGATTCCAAATTTCTCAGCAGACTCTTTGAACTTTTTTAAATCTTGAAGATCCTCAGAAAAATCGTAATGGATTATCTTACCAATGGCTAAAATGTAGTCTATCGAAAGGTTTTTATTTTCAAATGCATTGTACATCCATCTTCTGCTTTTATCCATTTTAACAGAAAGCTTCGTGAGCGGCATTCCACTTTGTCGAACTGCTTTTTCTAAGATTTTACCCTTGTGTTGCATTTTTGAGCTTTTTAAAGTAACAACAGTGATCGGGATTTGTTCATTAAATAGTCTTTAAAAAGCTTCTAAATATTTGTGCGGTATCATCTAAATCTGCATATGAGAGGGCATCATTCAAGAAATAACTCTCGTATGCACTTGGAGGAAGGTAAATCCCTTGATTAAGCATAAAATGAAAATATTTTTTAAACATTTCGTTATTTCCATGGCTTGACGTTTCAAAGTCAACTACCTCTTGCTCACAAAAGTGGAGTGACATCATCGATCCTAGCTGATTCAATTGAAAACCAATTCCTTTTTCTTTTAACTCAGCTCTCATCATTTCTGATAAGTGTTTTGTTTTATCAGAAAGCCTTTCATATAACTTCGGATCTCTTTGTAAAATTTGAAGTGTTGAAAAACCTGCGGTCATTGCTAGTGGGTTCCCACTCAACGTTCCGGCTTGATAAACGGGTCCTTCAGGAGCTAGAAAAGACATGATTTCCTTTCGGGCACCAAAGGCTCCTACAGGAAGGCCTCCTCCAATTACTTTTCCGTAGGTAACAATATCTGCATCGATTCCTAAAAATTGTTGAGCTCCCCCAGTAGATAACCTGAATCCAGTCATTACTTCATCAAATATAAATAGGGCGTCGTGTTGATTACATAACTCTTTTATTCCTTCTAAAAAACCTTCTTTGGGCGGAATACACCCCATATTTCCCGCAACGGGTTCTATAATTACTGCTGCAATTTGTCCATCATTTGCCGAAAAAAGCTCCTGAACGCTTTCTAAATTATTATATCGGGCCAGTAGCGTATCTTTTGCTGTTCCTTTGGTTACTCCCGGGCTATTCGGTGTCCCAAAAGTCATCGCTCCACTTCCGGCCTCAATTAAAAAGGGATCTGCATGGCCGTGGTAGCAACCTGAAAATTTAATGAGCTTTTCTTTTCCGGTAAATCCTCTTGCCAAACGCACTGCACTCATGCATGCTTCTGTTCCCGAATTAACAAATCGAATTTGATCAATATTTGGAGCCATTTGAGTGGCCAACTCCGCAATTTTTGTTTCCAACTCAGTGGGAATACCAAATGAGGTTCCTTTAACGGCTGTTTTCGCAACAGCATCAATGACCTCCTCATGAGCGTGACCTAAAATCATTGGGCCCCAAGATGCAATATAATCGATGTAACGGTTGCCATCTGCATCATACAAATAGGCGCCTTTGGCGCTTTCAATAAATATGGGGCTGCCTCCTACAGATTTAAAAGCTCTAACAGGGGAATTCACTCCTCCTGGTATCACCTTCTTTGCCAATTCAAATAATTTCTTAGACTCCTCTGTCGATCGCTCAGTATTCGTATTCATTATACTTATATTTGTGCCACAAAATTAGCAATAATAAGAACTTATGAATTTCAAAACCTCTTTGACTTTTGCAAAAGAAATGGATAACATGGATCCTTTAAAGGATTTTAGGAATCAATTTATCTTCCCGTCATTCCATAAAAACAAAATGCGTTATTTCACTGGCAATTCTCTTGGATTACAACCCGTGACAACACGCGAAGTGATTGGAGAAGAATTAGACGATTGGGGACGTTTTGGTGTTGATGGCCATTTTATGTCCAGAAGGCCTTGGTTCAGCTATCATGAAGAGTTGACGTCAATGGCTGCAGACATCGTTGGGGCAAAAGAAATTGAAACAGTCATCACGCATTCACTAACTACCAATATTCATTTGTTAATGGTTTCCTTTTATCAACCGAAAGGCAAAAGGGTTAAAATATTGTGTGAAAAGAAAGCCTTTCCGAGCGATCAATACGCACTTCAATCTCAATTGAAATTTCACGGCTATACCAAGGACCAATTGATTGAAGTTGGCCCAAGGGAAGGGGAGCACCTCATTAGACACGAAGATATTATTTCTGCGATTGAGGAAAATAAAGATGAACTTGCACTCGTCTTCATTGGTGGAGTAAACTACTACACTGGGCAATATTTCAATCTAAAAGAAATTACCGACGCGGGGCACAAGGCTGGAGCTTTTGTAGGTTTCGACCTGGCTCATGCGGCGGGGAATGTGAACTTACAGCTTCATGAATGGAAGGTAGACTTTGCCATGTGGTGCAGCTACAAATATTTAAATTCTTCTCCTGGAGGAGTCTCAGGGATATTTGTTCACGAAAAACATGCTGAAAACAATTCTCTTCCGAGGTTTGCAGGATGGTGGGGCCATGATAAAGAACAACGATTTATGATGGAAGATGAATTTTATCCTATGAAAGGCGCAGAAGGGTGGCAATTAAGTAATGCTCCTGTGTTGGGTATGGCCGCGCACCTGGCCTCTTTAAAAATATTTAAAGAAGCAGGGATGTCTAGAATTGGAGAAAAACGAGATCTTATTACGGCTTATCTAGAGTTTCTGCTTGAAGAGGTAAACAAAAAACATCAAGGATTTTTAGAAATAATCACTCCTAAAAACCCATCTGAACGCGGTTCTCAGCTTTCAATTCTTTACAAAAAAGACGGTAAAGAGATGTTTAATAAGCTGACTGAGTC
>JABJEE010000056.1 GCA_018665005.1 Flavobacteriales bacterium | reverse complement strand
TTCCAAGACTTTCCGATACTTCCACTTAGTACCCCTTCAATTCCACAGACAAATGCTCTGTTTGCGTTTGTTGTGGTAATTACTTGACTATAAGTCCCGTCATATAATATCGAATCTTGGCCATCCAAATTGGCATTTTGGACGGTTAATGCATTGGTTAAAAATGTACCAAATAAGTTGGTTGAAAAACGAATCTTATCACTAAGCTTAATTTCAGACCCAAATTCAAGATTGTAGGAATATTCAGGTTTGAGCTGTGGATTTGGAACAATAACTTTACCGGGAACAGATTCAAAAACCTTTGAAACATCGTCAACATTTGGAGCCCTAAATCCCGTAGCTGCGGATATGGTGTACCGAACTAAATCATTAGGCATAAATATTAGTCCCATATTTCCATTAATAGAGGAGTTTCTTTGTTTTATAGAACTAAAAGGGAAAGGGAAAAATGTTTTATCGATAAAATCGGCATTTAATCTCACCTGTGATGACCTAATCCCGATATTAAAAATCATCTTGTCATTGAACTCAATGTTATCTGTAATATATACAGCAAAAGAAAACATATCTGAACCGCCATCGGGATAACGTGAGTCCAATAATGACTCTTGCAGATTAATGATATTTGTTGAAAACGCATTAGATTTTACGTCATTGTAGAATATATCTGCTCCATAACGTAGTTCATGCGTTAAAATCTTTCCATTTCGCCTAGTATATGGCAGTAACTTTGAAAAATCGAAATTGAACGTAATTATATCTAATGACTCATTTCTGCTTTTTAGCTCAACATCTCTAAACTTCCTGACCATTCGACTTTCCTCAATGGACTGATAAGCCAATACAAACTTTGAAAAATCAAAAAATTTATTGGATTTTGATAATTCTAGTGAATAGGAAGACAAAAATCTAAATTGTGGTCCATAGTACCATTGAGCATACTTAGCTTGGCCATTTTCCAATTGCGTTAGACGATCATATCTATCCACATTTCCGGAGTTAGATAACTGTAAATTAACCTTGTGTAATACAAACTCGTTTGGTTTGTAAATGAACTTTTGTAGCATATCATACTGCTCATAACCTGAACCAATCTGCATATTAGGATTTGAGTTATTAAGCATAGTATCCATTCCGTTCAGACTAGAAACATACCAATTTCGTTCGCCAAACCCTTTAGTGATGTCAGATCTTTTAGACCCTTGGCGTAAATCTCCAAATTTAGAATAAGTAAATGATGTTAAGGATCCTATTTTTTTATTCCCGACAGAAACATGAGCATTACTTGAAAAGCCATTTGCTGCAGAGAAATATCTGGTATAAGCATCACCTATAACCATAACCTTGTCTTTTCGACTCAGTACGGGGTCCTTTGTTTTAAAAGTCATAACCCCCCCAATGGCATCCGAACCATAAATTACAGAACCTGGACCAAATACCACTTCAACCCTGTCCATTATTGAATTATCTAAAGTGATGATGTTTTGAAGGTGACCTCCTCGATAAATGGCATTATTCATGCGTACACCATCCACTACCATTAAGACCTTATTGGTTTCAAACCCACGAATAATTGGGCTTCCTCCTCCCAATTGACTTTTTTGAACGAATACATTACCAGAGTTATCAATTAAATCAGCCATCGACGATTGATTTTGATTCTGAATTTCGAGACTTTGAATTACCCTTATTTTTTGAATTACATCCTTCTTCTTTTCAGCAATACGACTCGCTGAAACTACAGTCTCTTCTAATGAATTTGCATTTGAAGATAATGTGACTTCAAAATCAAGATTCACTAGCGAATCGAAAGAAATTGTTTTAGAAAAATAGTTCTCATGATGAAAAGAAATTTTCCATGAATAATCAGCGATTTCAAGCAAACTGGTTTGAATCTTCCCTTTCTTATTTGTAAAATACTGTTCAAGCTCAATTAAGTCTTCTATAGTTTCTGTTTTCTTCCATTGCTCCCCATCCTTAATTACGTTCATTCCAAAAACAATGACATTCACATCGTGAATTGGAAAAGACGAAAGATCATCTTTTACAACAATTTTTCTCTGACCATACAGTGTAGAAAAATGAAGAAAAAACCCAAAAAATATAAAAGTGATGTAAAAAGTCTTATTCACTCTGCAAATTTATTATTTTTATTAGGCTTAGTACAAAATATGGACCACAGTTTCTCTCATTCTAAAACTTACAGATATTTCACTCTTGGTGATAAGAATAAATCCAAACGTTTATTAATTGTGCTTCACGGTTATGGACAACTTGCCAAGTTCTTTTTAAGGAAATTTAGTATGTGTTCTGATTCCTCTTTTGTCGTGGCTCCTGAGGGACCTCACCGTTTTTATCGCAAGGGCTATTCTGGTAGAGTTGGCGCATCTTGGATGACTAAGGAAGCACGAGATCATGATATTAAGGATAATATTATTTGGCTCAATGCTCTTCTTCGGAAATTGAAAGATGAAACGTCAATTGAAGAAATCATTCTTCTTGGTTTTTCGCAAGGAGGAGCCACAGCGGCTAGATGGTTTTATGACGCCCCAAATAAATTTGACAGACTCATTTTATGGTCATCCGTATTTCCACCTGATATTGAAAAGTCTATGCTGACCAGTACACATAAAAATTCATACGTCGTAGGAATAAATGACGAATTCATTGACAATATCAAACGAAAAGAAGAATTGAAATTTTACGAGAGAATTGGATTTTCTACACATATCTATGATGGGAATCATGATATTGATGGTCCTACATTAAATCATATATTGAAATGATTATCTTCCTTGCTCTGATTTTGCCACTATAGATGCAACAGTAGCATCACTGGTTACATTAATCACTGTTCTGCACATATCCAAAATTCTATCTATAGGATAGATTATTATTATCCACATTGGATTCAGTCCTACTGATGACAAAACAAACATTAACATAATTAAACCTGCACTGGGAACTGCTGCCGATCCAATTGAAGCCAAAGTTGTTGTTGCTACAATTCCTATTTGTTGAGACAAGGTTAAATCCACACCATGAAATTGCGCCAAAAATATAACCGCCACAGCCTGATATAACGATGTTCCGTCCATATTTACTGTTGCACCTATCGGTAAAACAAAATCACTTACTTTTTTAGGGACCTTTAAGTTATTTTCAACACATCGAATGGTGACCGGTAATGTGGCCGCACTTGAACTCGTCGAAAATGCAAGAAATTGAGCAGGACTCATTTTCTTGTAAAAATCGAAATACCCATATTTGACACCAAAAACTCTTTGTAACAGAGGGTAAAAGCCAAATAACAACAAGCTTAAGCCCAAAAGAACAACCAAAGAATACAAACCTAAAGTACTAAACAAAGAAAATAGCTCTGACGGTGAGTTGGCTATTTTTGCTAATACTCCCGCCATGAGGCAAAACACAAAGAATGGTGAAATCGCCATAATCATATTGACCATTTTGATAAATACTTCCCCCATTCCATCAAAAAATTCATGAACACGTTTAGATTTCTCATTTTGTAACATAGATAATGCTACACCAAAAAACAGTGCAAAAAAGATTACTTGAAGCATCAATTTACTACTTGAAAATGATTTAACAAGATTCTCAGGTACCATATCGACAAAAGGCTGTAAAGGTCCTGGTTCTCTTTCTTTGGCTTCTTCATTTTTAGACATCATTTTTTGATAGTCCGAAGATCCCTTTTCTTCAGCAAGAGATTTCTCAATTTTATTTACGACTTCTGGATCAGCATTTTTTAGGGCATTTTTTCCATCCTTTATTTCCAAGCCTTCAGAATGTGCCCATATTTCATAACGCAAACGGTTTGTGTTTTCCATTGCATTCTCTCCTGGCCTAATCAAGTTTACTAAAGTCAAACCTAATGTTACAGATGCGACTGTCGTTAGCAAATAAAGCCCTAGTGTTTTGGCGCCAATACGTCCCAGCTGCTTTACATTGCCCAGACTTGCAACCCCTCCAACAATCGAAAACAAAACCAAAGGAATCGCAATAAATTTTAGACAATTGATGAAAATGATACCAAAAGGATCAATCCAATCGATAGTAAAAGTATTCCAGCCTGCATAACCCGATATTAAGGCCCATAGAACACCTAAAACCATACCGATCATGATTTTCCAATGCAATGCCAGATTCTTCATAAAATATAAGTTTTAACAAATGTACAATTAAAGGTGCAAATCATTACGAGTGAAAAACTTGAGTTTCGTATATTTGAATTCAAAATATTCTTATGGCCGTCTCATCTTCAGAAATTGATTTTAATTACAACGAGGACCAAATGCGTCTCAAAATAAGGTCTATGGAAATAGCCTTAGACAAAATTTACCTTGGAGGAGGAAAAGCGAAAATCGATAAGCTTCATAAAAAAGGAAAGCTCACTGCACGTGAAAGAATAAAACTTCTCTTAGATTCTGATACCAAAAGTCAAGAGATTGCAGCCTTTGCTGGTGATGGAATGTATGAAGAATATGGAGGGTGCCCTTCAGGTGGTGTTGTGGTTGTGATTGGTTACGTCAGTCAAAAACAATGTGTTGTCGTTGCAAATGATGCCACCGTAAAAGCAGGTGCTTGGTTTCCAATCACCGGTAAAAAGAATTTGAGAGCACAAGAAATCGCAATGGACAATAATTTACCTATTATTTATCTTGTTGACTCCGCAGGCGTATTTCTTCCAATGCAAGATGAAATATTCCCAGATAAAGAACATTTTGGTAGGATTTTCAGAAACAATGCCATTATGAGTTCTAAAGGAATTGTTCAAATTGCAGCCGTTATGGGAAGCTGTGTGGCTGGAGGAGCTTATCTTCCAATAATGTCAGATGAATCTCTAATCGTAAATAAAACCGGGACCATTTTCCTTGCAGGATCATATTTGGTTAAAGCCGCAATTGGTGAATCCATTGATAACGAAGAGCTAGGAGGTGCTCATACACAAACAGAAATTTCTGGTGTATGCGATTATAAAGTTGAGAACGATAAAGAGTGTCTTAAAACCATTAGAGATATTATGGGACGCATTGGCGATTCTGATAAAGCAGGATTTAATCGTGAAGATGCAATAGAACCCAAACATGATCTAAAGAGAGTTTATGGATTGATGCCTGCTGTAAGGTCAAAACCGTATGCAAGTAAGAAATTATTAGAATGTCTAGTTGATGATTCAAAATATACTGAATATAAAGCAGGATACGGTAAAACATTGATTACAGCATATGCTAGAATTGATGGTTGGAGCGTTGGTATTGTTATGAATAATAGAGAAATTGTCAAGAATGCGAAAGGTGAAATGCAATTTGGTGGAGTGATTTATTCTGATTCAGCAGACAAGGCATCAAGATTCATAATGAATTGTAATCAAAAGAAAATCCCATTGGTCTTTATTCATGATGTTACTGGTTTTATGGTGGGATCAAAAAGTGAGCACGGAGGTATCATTAAAGATGGAGCAAAAATGGTAAATGCCATGTCAAATTCCGTTGTACCCAAATTTTCAATTGTCATAGGTAATTCCTATGGTGCTGGAAATTATGCCATGTGTGGAAAGGCGTATGACCCAAGAATAATTGTAGGCTGGCCCACAGCTGAAATAGCAGTAATGAGCGGGTCTGCAGCGGCTAAAACCTTACTACAAATTGAAGTGTCCTCTTTAAAATCGAAAGGTGAAAAAATTACGAAAGAGAAAGAGCAGGAATTATTTGACAAAATAAAAAGCAAATACGACAAACAAATCTCTCCTTATTATGCAGCAAGTAGGTTGTGGATAGATGCCATAATAGATCCCGTGGATACTCGTAAGGTCATTTCAATGGGCATAGAAATGGCAAACCATAATAAGACTGATGATAAATATAACGTGGGAGTTATTCAGACCTAACTAATCCGCATTGGTGCTCTTTCCATTAAAATAATGAGTATATCCAAAACCTATTGTTAAGAAAGAAGATATGCGATTAAACTGGCTCGCTTCATACCCTAATTCACTTTCTACACCAATGGCCCATGGTTTAAATGCAAAACCATAAAAAGGATAACCAATGGTCAAACGATAAGAATTTGCTTCATCTGAAGATAAGATGAGACCAATTACTGGCTCAATATAGCTTGACTGAATTACGTTTAACAATGTTCCTTGAGTTGTTAATGCATCTGTTTTTATCATGGAATACGCATAGCCAAACTTAATACCGATATCAGTTCCAAAACGTTCTCCCCAAAACTTTTCATGCGAAAACTTCAAGAATCCCGCTAGAGTATGCATTCCACCATAGACTGCAGAAGGAAGACTAAATTCATTCACTGCAAAATATGAATAGTGGGTTCCTGCTCCTATCGCTATGCCATTCTTAAAAGCATACTGATAATAAGGACTTACGCATACCAACCCCTGCATGATTTCTTTGAAGGGCTGATTCGAAAATGAATTTGGAAGACCTAACTCAATCGTAAAAGAATCGTCAGGATCTATTGACTGAGCCATTCCAATATTGGAACTAAACAAGAATGTCAAAATAAATAATAACTGAACTTTCATTTATAAGGGCAATATAATACTAAAAACGTTAACCAATTTTATTTATTGTT
>JABJEE010000055.1 GCA_018665005.1 Flavobacteriales bacterium | reverse complement strand
TGATTTTTTGACTAGAATAAGAAACGCAAGTTCTGCTGGTTCAAAAATTGTAGAAATTCCAGGTTCAAATGTAAAACGAGCGATGACAGAAATTCTGTTTGACCAAGGTTATATTTTGAATTTTAAATTTGAAGATGATGACAAACAAGGCATCATTAAAATTGCATTAAAGTATAACCAATCGACAAAGGTTCCTGCAATAACTAAAATTCAAAGAGCGTCAAGACCCGGATTAAGAAAATATAATGGTTCCAACGCAATGCCAAGAGTTTTAAACGGATTAGGCGTTGCTATCGTATCAACATCAAAAGGTGTGATTACGGGGAAACAAGCTAAAAAAATGAACGTAGGTGGTGAAGTACTTTGCTACGTATATTAAAAATTAGAATAAGATGTCAAGAATTGGAAATGCGCCTGTAACTATCCCTGAAGGAGTTGAAATAACTCAAGCCGGTGGTATTGTTACTATTAAAGGTAAAAAAGGAGAATTAACCCAAGAAATGGATTCTTGTGTTGAGATGAAAATTGAAGACAATACGGTCACTTTTAATCGTAAAACGAATGCCCCTGAGCATAGAGCTAAACATGGTTTATACCGATCGTTAGTTCAGAATATGGTTGTTGGTGTTTCTGAAGGTTTTAAGAAAGAATTAGAGGTAATTGGCGTTGGATATAGAGCTGTGGCTAAAGGTCAACTATTAGAGATGGCACTTGGATACTCTCATGCAGTTGTTTTAGAAATTCCATCTGAAATAAAAGTAACCGCACTATCGGAAAAAGGTAAAGCTCCAGTCGTAACGTTAGAATCACATGACAAACAATTGTTAGGTCAAGTGGCATCGAAAATAAGATCTTTAAGAAAACCAGAACCCTACAAAGGAAAAGGTATTCGATATGTTGGTGAAAATATTCGTAGAAAAGCTGGTAAAGCAGCAGCTAAGAAATAAAAAATAAACTTAGAGAAATGGCAAATAATAAAGTTCTAAGAAGAGCAAAAATTAAAAGAAGAATCAGAAAGAAAGTATTTGGTACTACTTCTGTTCCGAGATTATCTGTATTTAGAAGCAATAAGCAGATTTATGCACAAATCATTGATGATATAACAGGCACAACGCTTGCGTCATCAGGATCGCTTAAAAATGATGATGCTCAAAAAGGAAACAAGACTTCACAAGCTGAAACAGTAGGGAAATTAATAGCTGAAAAAGCAAAGGAATCTGGAGTTGAGAAAGTGGTATTTGACCGAAATGGTTACTTATATCATGGACGAGTTAAATCATTGGCAGAATCAGCTAGAAAAGAAGGATTAAAATTTTAAAATTATGGGAGCACAAATAATGAATCGCGTAAAATCTGCAGATATTGAGCTAAAAGACAAGCTTGTTTCGGTAAACCGTGTAACAAAAGTAACCAAAGGTGGTAGAACATTTAGTTTCTCTGCTATTGTAGTTGTTGGAGATGAAAATGGTGTCGTTGGTCACGGATTGGGTAAAGCGAAAGAAGTTGTTGAAGCAATTACTAAAGGAATTGATGACGCGAAGAAGAACCTGATTAAGGTTCCGATTGCTCGAGGAACTGTACCGCATACCCAAAAAGGAAAATATGGTGGTGCCAAGGTTTTATTGAAGCCTGCTTCTGATGGTACAGGTGTTATTGCTGGAGGTGCGATGAGAGCAGTTTTAGAGAGTGTTGGTATACATAACGTACTCGCTAAATCTCAAGGATCTTCAAATCCTCACAACGTGGTAAAAGCGACTATTGATGCTCTTTCGCAAATGAGAGATGCTGTAGCAGTGGCAAAACAGAGAGGAGTAGAATTAGATAAAATATTTAACGGTTAACCTTAAATAAAGATGAGTACAATAAAAATAAAACAAACAAGAAGCGCGATCAATCGTCCAGCAAATCAAAAAGCTACGATTCAAGCACTTGGATTCAAAAAATTGAATCAAATTGTAGAAAAAGAGGCTACACCTCAAATTTTAGGTATGATTAGTAAGGTGAAACACCTTATAGAAGTTATTGATAAATAAATTAAGAAGAAATGAGCTTAAATAACCTAACACCTGCGAAAGGATCTGTTAAAAAAGAGAGAAGAATTGCCAGAGGGCAAGGAAGTGGATATGGCGGAACTTCAACTCGTGGACATAAAGGAGCCAAGTCGAGGTCAGGATACAAAACCAAGATTGGTTTTGAAGGTGGACAAATGCCACTACAGCGTCGTGTTCCTAAATTTGGATTTAAAAACATCAATCGAGTCGATTATAAAGCTGTTAATATTGCGAGCTTAGAAATGTTGGCTAGCGAAAAAGGAATTACAGAGTTTAACCTTGAAGTATTCATGGACAATGGATTAACATCAAGAAATGACTTGGTTAAAATACTAGGTAGAGGAGAGTTAAAATCTAAAATAAACGTAAGTGCGAATGGATTTTCGAAAGCTGCAATAGCTGCAATTGAAGCCCAAGGTGGTGCATGTACAAAAATCTAACTATCTTTGCCAACTTTAAACTATGAAGAGATTTATACAAAATATTAAGAACATTTGGAAAGTTGAGGATTTGAGAAATCGAATTCTATTGACTCTTGGTTTAATTCTAGTTTATAGAATTGGATCTTTCGTTGTCTTGCCAGGGGTGAATTACGAAGCACTTGTGCAAGGTTCTACCGATCAGAATAATACGCTCGAAAATCTCTTGTCTCTTTTTTCAGGGGGAGGATTTACCAATGCTTCAATAATGGCTTTAGGTATCATGCCCTACATTAGTGCCTCCATCATCATGCAATTATTAGGAATGGCTGTTCCAGCTGTTCAAAAAATGCAAAATGAAGGAGAGTCTGGAAGAAAGCAAATCAATAATTACACAAGGATGTTGACCATTGCCATTTGTGCGCTTCAAGCTCCGAGTTACTTAAATCTGTATTTGGCAGGTAAGGGAGCTATACCAGCAGATGCAGCTAACTTTTGGTGGATTCAAACCACTATAATACTTATTGCAGGTGCAATGTTTGCAGTGTGGTTGGGAGAAAGAATAACAGAAAAAGGTATTGGAAATGGTATATCGTTGTTGATCACAGTAGGAATTCTTTCTAGACTACCAGGATCGTTTTTTGCAGAGTTTGGTGCTTCAGTTGGTCAAGGTAACTTAATCAAACTGGTGGTTGAAATGGTAGCGTTTATGGTTGTTGTTCTAGTGACCGTTCTCATTGTTCAGGGAGTGAGAAGGATCCCCTTAAATACAGCAAAAAGAGTTGTTGGTGCGAGAGCTGCAAGTGATCAAGGGTCAAGAAATTATCTTCCAATAAAAGTTAATGCAAGTGGTGTAATGCCAATTATATTTGCACAAGCGATCATGACCATTCCTGTAATGCTATTTGCTTCGGCAGATGGAACAGGAAATTGGTTTACTAAAAACCTTGGTGACATATATGGATTTAGTTACAATCTACTATTAGGCGTTCTCATTATTGTATTTACGTATTTCTATACTGCAATAATGATAAATCCAAGCAAAATCGCTGACGATTTAAAAAAGAGCGGTGGTTTTATACCAGGGGTTCGACCAGGAGAAGAAACTTCTAATCATATTGATAGTGTGGTTTCTAGAATTACTTTCCCAGGATCTTTATTCCTTGCGATTATTGCTATCA
Source organism: Flavobacteriales bacterium (assembly GCA_018665005.1). GTDB lineage: Bacteria > Bacteroidota > Bacteroidia > Flavobacteriales_D > Crocinitomicaceae > UBA952. Next base: position 2,108 of record JABJEE010000055.1, on the reverse strand, counting down.
TACCTGCTATTGCAAAATTGTCTGGCGTCAACGATGGTTTTGCTATGTTCTTTGGAGGAACATCTTTACTTATTATGGTAGGGGTTGTACTTGATACCCTACAACAAATTGAAACCTATCAGCTGAACAGACACATGGATAGTCTTATGGACGGTACACGTGTACGAGGAAGAAGAGGTGCTAACGAATATTCAGGATTTTAGATATGGCAAAACAAGCATCAATAGAACAAGACGGAATCATTGAAGAGTCACTACCAAATGCGACCTTCAGAGTGAAATTAGAAAATGACCATGTAATTTTGGCTCATATATCTGGTAAAATGAGAATGTATTATATAAAAATATTACCTGGAGATAAAGTGAAGGTTGAAATGTCACCTTACGACTTGACAAAGGGTAGAATAACATTTCGTTATAAATAAATTAAGAAGAATAAGAAGTAATGAAAGTAAGAGCATCAGTTAAAAAAAGAAGTGCGGATTGTAAAATCGTTAAACGCAAAGGACGCGTTTATGTGATCAATAAAAAGAATCCAAAATTTAAACAAAGACAAGGTTAATAATAATAGATATGGCACGTATTGCAGGAATAGATTTACCAAAAAATAAAAGAGGTGTTGTTGGATTAACATACATCTTTGGAATCGGTGGAAGTACTTCAAAGAAAATTTTGAAAGAAAATTCAATTGATGAGAACATTAAAGTTCAAGATTGGAATGACGATCAATTAGCAGCAATTAGAAATTCGGTTAATGAAATCAAAACCGAAGGACAATTGCGTTCAGAAGTTCAACTTAATATCAAAAGGTTAATGGACATTGGTTGTGTTAGAGGGATTCGCCACAGAGCAGGATTACCTTTGAGAGGTCAAAGAACCAAAAACAACTCTAGAACAAGAAAAGGTAAAAGAAAGACAGTTGCAAATAAGAAAAAAGTAACTAAATAATTAATAGAGCAAAAGTAATGGCAAAAACGAATCAAAAAAAGAAAAAAAATGTCAAGATTGATGCAGTTGGCGAAGCGCACATACAAGCAAGCTTTAACAATATCATCATCTCTTTGACCAATACTTCTGGTCAAGTTATTTCTTGGTCATCTGCCGGTAAAATGGGCTTTAGAGGGTCTAAGAAAAACACTCCTTACGCAGCACAGATTGCAGCAGAAGATTGTTCCAAAGAAGCACATGATTTTGGATTGAGGAAAGTGAAAGTTTATGTTAAAGGACCTGGAGCAGGTAGAGAATCAGCAATAAGAGCTATTCACAATGCAGGTATTGAGGTTACTGAAATTATTGACGTCACTCCCCTACCTCACAATGGATGTCGTCCACCAAAAAGAAGAAGAGTATAAACAACGGGAATATACAATCATCGAAGGAATGCCTTAATTCATGATTACCCAATTAAATTAATAAATATGGCAAGATACACAGGTCCTAAAACGAAAATAGCTAGGCGATTCAAAGATCCAATCTTTGGTCCGGACAAAGCCTTAGAAAAAAAGAATTATGGTCCAGGACAACATGGCCCAACAAAACGTAGAGGTGGAAAGCAATCAGAATATTCTATCCAACTTGGTGAAAAACAAAAAGCAAAATACACTTACGGTATTTTAGAAAAACAATTTTCTAATATGTTTGAGAAAGCTTCTCGAATGAAAGGAATTACTGGTGAAAATTTGCTTCAATTGTGTGAATCTAGACTAGACAATGTTGTGTTTCGTTTAGGTGTTTCTCCAACAAGGAGAGGTGCAAGACAATTGGTTTCTCACAAACACATTACAGTAAATGGTCAATTGGTAAACATACCATCATATCAATTAAAACCTGGAGATGTTGTTGGAGTAAGAGAAAAATCAAAATCTTTGGAAGCTATCACTGGTTCTTTGGCTGGTAGTGACAAGTCCTTTGAGTGGTTAACTTGGGATCATGCTGAAATGAATGGAACCGTAATGAGCATTCCATCGCGTGAGTTAATCCCAGAAAACATCAAAGAGCAATTAATCGTTGAATTATATTCTAAATAATCTTATAAAACATGGCAATTTTAGATTTTCAAAAACCAGACAAAGTAATAATGAATCAAGCTGATGAATTCAGCGGTGAATT
>JABJEE010000054.1 GCA_018665005.1 Flavobacteriales bacterium | reverse complement strand
TTAGATTCTTTTGGTATTGAATCAGAGGTTCAAATTGTTTCTGCACATCGGACACCCGAAAAAATGGTTGAATACGCTAAAAGCGCATCTAAAAAGGGAATAAAAGTGATTATTGCTGGTGCGGGTGGTGCTGCCCACCTTCCTGGCATGACAGCTTCTATGACTACCCTCCCGGTTATTGGAGTGCCTATAAAGTCATCCAATTCAATAGATGGCTGGGATTCAATTTTAAGTATTCTACAAATGCCTAATGGAATTCCTGTCGCCACAGTAGCTCTTAATGGTGCAAAAAACGCGGGTATTCTTGCAGCCAGAATCATTGGTGCTACCGATAAGTCTGTTGAAAACCGTTTGACCTCATACGCTGAGGAAATGAAAGCTAAAGTGGAAAAAAGTCAAAATCAGATTGACTAGTCATATAACAAGTACTTTGACCTCATTAGCGCATACTCATCGAGTCCCTTTTGCCACGATTTTCTGATTTCTTCTTCATTCAAGCCCCTTACAATTTGGTCATACAACTTATCAGTTCCTGATAGCTTATGGAAAAATGATTTTCGCGTAATAAAATCCTCACCCTTTAAATAATCTCTAGATTTAATTACATATTCTAAATTGATTTCTTTACTCGTATAATCAAGCTGAGGCTTTAAGGCAAAGCACTTCTTATTTTCATGTTTCGGTTTGCTCGCGCCTTCCATTGATTTTGGTGTAAATGTATGTTCAGACTCAGGAAATAATGGATGACCATACCATTCAAATGGAGCTGAAGTACCGCGCCCAACACTAACACTAGTAGCTTCTAAAAGACATAAACTGGGATATAATCTAATTGCCGCATCTGTTTTAAGGTTTGGAGAAGGAGGTATAGGAAGACTATACTTCAATTGATGATTATAGTTAAGCATTGGGATTACAAGCAATTCGCACCGAATCGAATTTTTCAGCCATTGTTCTCCGTTAATCATTTTACCGTATTCACCAATAGTCATTCCATGAACAATAGGTACGGGGTGCATTCCAACAAATGATTTGTATTTACTTTCTAAAATCGGTCCATCTATATAATCGCCATTTGGATTTGGTCTATCAAGAATGACCAATGGAATATCGTTTTCAGCACATGCCTCCATAACGTAATGAAGCGTTGAAATATAGGTGTAAAATCGCACTCCAACATCCTGAATATCAAAAAGCACAACATCGATACCATTTAGATCCTCAACTGTCGGCTTCTTGTGTGAACCATATAATGATACTATTGGCAATCCTGTAATTGGATCTTTAGAATTAGAGATGTGTTCTCCTGCACTTCCTGCCCCCCTAAAACCATGCTCTGGAGAGAACACTTTTACCACGTCGTGATTCAAGGACAATAGAGTATCTACAAGGTGAATTCCTGTCGATAACAAAGATGATTGGTTTCCTACTACTGCGACTCTCTTGTTCTTAATAATGTCTATATAAGCGCTGAGGTGATTGGCACCTATTAAAATAGAATCCTCATTACTTATATCACTTAAAGGTTTTTGAAAATTATTTTGATCTACGCTCAAAGATTGATCATTAGAATGACAAGAAAAAAGTAAAAACAAAAAAATCCACACCAAGCAAAAATGCTTTGTGTATTTTTGATACTTAAAAATCAAAATATTGTCTTTTGAATATTTCATAGCGAACAAAATTCTTAAAACTGACAAGAAAGGTATAAAAGTTTCCAAACCTATCATGCGTATATCCATGATAAGTATTGCACTTACTATTGTTGTAAACGTAATTACCATTGCCGTAGTTACAGGTTTTCAAAATGAAATTAGAAAAAAAATTGTAGGCTTTAGCGCACCATTGTTTATCATGAAAGATGGGAATAAGAATATTTATGAGGCAGATCCTATTCATATCGATCAAAATAAAATAGATAAAGTAAAAACACTGAATGGCGTTAAATCAGTAGCACCCATTATTTACAAACCTGCTCTGATAAGATCTGAAAAATTTGAAGATAGAAATAACAAAGAAATAATTAAACAAGATGTTACGGGAGTGGTGTTAAAAGGTATTAACGAACAATATCCCATGGAATTTCTCAAATCACAACTCGTTGATGGTAAGATACCCTCTTTTAAAGGAAACGACCAAGGTGTTGTTCTATCCAAAAAAATATGTGATGATTTAAACTTTAAAATAGGCGATGAAATCGCTGTTTTTTTTGTAAAAAAACAATCGTTGATGAGACGTTTTATAATCAAGGGGATCTTTGAAACAGGCATTGAAAAAATAGATAATGAAATTATTTTCGCATCCTTAATTGGGGTTCAAGAATTGACTGATTTTGGCGTTACCAAGGAGAATTCTTTAAACTATGTTTCAGGTTTCGAAGTACAAATTGACAGCTGGGAAGACCTAGAAAACCAATATCAAAACATTTCAGAAATCATTGAATTGGAACCCAATGAACATACTGAGCTACTTAGGGTTGTTAATATACTCGAATCGGAAAACGAAATATTTTCTTGGCTTTCTTTTTTAGACACTAATGTGTTGATAATAATTATTTTAATGCTGATTATCGGAATAATAAATATAGGTTCTGTTTTGCTCGTCATGATCGTGGTTAAATCTAATTTTATTGGAATAATGAAGGCCATTGGGGCGAATAATTGGAGTATTAGAAAAATCTTTTTGTATCAGACGGCATCGATAATTATAAAGGGAATGCTAATTGGAAATTTAGTTGGCTTGGTCTTGTGTTGGCTTCAATCCTATTTTCAAATCATAAAGTTGGATGCAACAGTGTATTACCTATCTTCAGTTCCCATAGAATTGAGTGTGGTAGACGTTCTAATAATTAATATCATTACGTTCTTGGTCTGCATGATTAGTCTTTTACTTCCGAGTATGGTAATTTCAAGGATTTCACCTTCCAAATCAATTAAATTTAATTAACTGGATGAAAAAAATAAGCCATATATCTCGAACAGAGTTGAATATGTTTTCGGTCCATGACTTGGACTTTATCCTTAATCAGGATAAATTGAAAGATTTTATTGGACTTCCTTTTTCAATGGAAAATTTCAGAGAACAAATTAAACTAAAGAAGAATAGCTTTGATCAAGAAAAAAGAAATGTTTTAACTGAAGTACTATCAGAACAATATGAGCATCTCAATAATAATGATTTTGCAATTGATCAAATTAATCGATTAAAAGAATCTAATACCTATACCGTAACCACTGGCCATCAACTCTGTTTATTGGGAGGTCCTATGTATTTCTTTTTGAAAATCATACACGTAATCAATCTTTCAAAAGCACTTAATAAGAAATATCCAAATCATCATTTTGTCCCTGTTTTTTGGATGGCATCAGAAGACCATGATAGCGCTGAAATAGATCACCTTCATTTGTTTAACAAACAAATAAAATGGGAGCACAATCAAACGGGAGCTGTCGGCAGGTTTAATAATGAGGGTCTTGAGAATGTATTTGAGCATCTTTTAAGCCTTTTTAATGAAGAACGTCGTGAAGAGCTTAAGGTTATTTTCAGTACTATCAGAGGGGAAAACTACGGTAAAGCATTTATGAGATGGCTTCATGAAATATTTACTGAACATGGTCTTATTATCATTGATGGAGACAATAAACAACTTAAAGATCTATTTAAACCAGTAATGGAATTAGAGCTTAAAGAAGGGTTTTCAAATCATTCAGTTCAACAAACAAACGAAAAATTAAAAAATCTAAAAAGAAAAACACAAGTCCATTCTAGAGAAATTAATTTGTTTTATTTAACTGAAAATGAGAGAACAAGAATTATTAAAACAGAACATGGTTTTAACATAGGTGAGCGTTCTTTTAGCTTAGCCGATTTATTAACTATGCTTAATGATAGAGCTGACCAATTTTCCCCGAACGCGATACTTAGACCACTTTATCAAGAATTTATATTACCTAACTTATGTTATGTGGGAGGCATGGCCGAAATGAATTATTGGGCACAACTTAAAGGTGTATTTGAAAAAGCCAATATACCCTACCCCCTACTTCAGATGAGATCAAATTCATTATGGCTAGACCTTGCGACAAATAAAAAAATGGAAAAATCAGGTTTAACTGTTAAAGACCTATTCGAAGATTTGCCAAGTCTAAAAAAGAAGTTTATTCAAAAGAACGATTCCGAACCTTTAAGTGAGGTAGAGATTGATCAAAGACTAAATCAGCTTGGAGAAAGCATACGCGCCTCATCCTCAGAACAAAAAAATATCGACGCTTGGATTGGTTCAGAACTTAAAAAAGTTGAAAAATCAATTGATCAAATCAAAAATAAAATACTAAAAGAAAAGAAAAAATCTCATGAAGATGACTTGCTTCGAATTGAAAAAATCAAAGAATCGTTATTTCCAGGAAATCATTTACAAGAGAGACATCAAAATTTATTGCATTTTTGTAATCGCAATAGTTATCAATCAATAATACATGATTTAACTTTAGCTATTGACCCACTAAACAATGGTTTTACTATAATATCAGAGCAAAATGACACAAAATAATATTCGTCAAATATTATCTAAACATCAGGTAATCCCTGTAGTCAATTTCAACAACGTTAATGATGTTGAACAAACTATAGAATCGCTTATAGAAAAAAAAATCAACTGTATTGAAATTACCTTAAGAACAGAAATGGCTTTTGAATGTGTTTCTATTGCAAAAAAACTGAATCTAAATAATTTTGATGTAGGTATCGGAACCGTTGTAACGGCAGATCAAATCAGAAAAGCAATGGATTTAGAAGTTTCCTTTATGGTGAGTCCTGGCATAAATGAAAAGTTAGCTCCCTACTTTGAGGAAAGCGATATTGCCTTTATTCCAGGAATTGCGACCCCAAGTGAAATTATAATGGGCAAGCAATTAAATTGGGATACTTTTAAGTTTTTCCCTGCACATTTATTTGGAGGAATTACATCTTTAAAAACTTATGGTCAGGTGTTTCCTGATGTTAAATTCTGTCCAACTGGTGGCATTACCGAAGATACCCATTCTTCATATCTAGATCTTCACAACGTAATTTCAGTTGGAGGTTCCTGGCTCATTTAAGCCATTATTGGTAAAGTAGACTGATTATTTTTTTATCCATTTCAGAGAAATATGTTTTTTCTGAATACCCCTGATAAAAGATGCTTTCTGGATAATCATAGGTATCGTTTATAAAGCCTAACGACTGTGTTATTTCTTCCCTTATCACATGTTTTTGTCGTTTACGACCAGAATCATGCGTATTTATAAAAATGTATGCACGTTGAATCTCTTGTTTATGAGCAAGTATATTAAAATGCCCATAGTACTTTCCATCCAATTTTAGACCGGACTTAGAGTACTTGTTGTAGTCTGTAATAGAACCAAAGTATATGAAAGAATTTGCCCTTTTGGCATTTTTGACAAGATGAATTCGGCGAGGTGAAATAAGCCTGTTTAATTCTTTTATCACAGTCATAACTTCAGATTTATTCTCAATGTTGTAATTCCCATACAAATGCATATAGATGTCTTTGTTCCATTTAAATATAGGACCTTGTGTATTGGGCCTATTCTCTGAATAACGAAGGATTTGATTAAAATAATAAGTAGTTTCTTCATCTACCTGACTCATATCGGGAAGAAAAAGATCATTAGGCAGTGCATCAGGCTCCGATGGATTGATATTGAAAAATGCAAGAAATTCCTTCTTTACATACAATTTCATTTTATCTCTTTGCTCATTTGGCAAGCCAAGATAAAAAGCAATAGAAGCCACACAAGTGAATGAAAATTTAAGGATTCTATATTTTAAAAGTGTCTTCATAGCATAAGGAAAGAGAAGATTTCCCTATGATAATGCAAGTATTAAGCCAAAGCTTAAAAGGAAGTGAATTCTTGTTAGATTAGATACAATAAGCCGTTTATATTGACTACTTAACGTATTTAAATTATATTAAAAATTAAATTCTGTCTGTAATCTAATTAAAAGTAAATCATCTTTGTTTGCTTCCTGAGTGATCCCAATATCTCCTTGTATTTTAAGATTATGGCCCACAACATACTTTGAAAAACCTAAAGTATATTGATTAACATTGTTGAATCCGGTTACATTTTCTGGGTTCAATTGAGTAAATCTACCTGCAAGCTCCCAATTGTTTTTAAATAAATACCCCGCCTGTAAATTGAGGGCTGAACCCGTATAATATACTTCATTCAATTCATTTACTGGACTGCCACCCATCACTTTTCTATTCGCATACTCACCAAAAAATGATACTCCCTTATATTTAAAATGTGCATCTGCCTGAATATTTTGAAGATCACGCAAAGTACCGATCATGTAATCTCCTTTCTGTCCTCTAGAACGTGAAGCATTATCGTTGTAGTCATAGGTAAGGCTTAGCATCAGTTTAGGTGTTTTTTCTCTTTTCAGGTCAGATGCAAAATAATCACCTTTACCCGTAAACTTTCCAAATGGCAACAACTCAAGTCTCGCAGTATATCCATTTCCTGTCGATGTACCAGTTTGATTTAATCCTTCACCCTGGGATACTGCAAATTTTTCTCTCACAATGAAATTCTTTCCTATTTTAAAATGATGCCTCAATTGAAATCCTGCATCACGATCTAATGTAAATCGAGAGTTAAGTAGTGAACGATCAACCAATTGTAATTTTTGTGAAGAAAATACACGTTCTATGTTTCCTGGCAACTTTGTCTGCCCAAACCATACCGTCCAATTTCCTGCAAAGTTCCATTTTAATACTGCATCTAGAACATAACCGTTGGCAACATCATATTCAAACTTATAGGAGATTTTCGGATTAAACACATTACCGCTACCCTTTATACGCGCTCTTCGAACATAAGCTTTATCGGAAAAGCTACTGTCCGAAAAATCATATGTTCCATCGTACCTGG
>JABJEE010000053.1 GCA_018665005.1 Flavobacteriales bacterium | reverse complement strand
GCTTGTTTCTGCATTACTAGGAAAAGAATTTACAGTCAACATTCCTGATGCATCATCTATATGAGCCAATGATAAAACATCAGTTGTAATACTGAAATCTCGAACATATGTGTTGTCAAAATCTGACTCATCCGTTTGACCCTCAATATCGATCGTGTATGTTACTTTATAATTCCCAACTTCCCATGAAGCAGCAGAAACCGTAGAGAACTCGGAAGGATTCCCGTTAAAAATCGCCAATGTATCTCCAGAAGCGACAAACGCAGAAACAGTGTTGCTGTATACGTTACCTGAAGGACCGTCTACTGAGGCGGTTACATTAAATGTATTATCATCTTGCCCGAAATTATACATTTGCATTCCTACTTGAAAAGTGTAGTTATTGTTTGCCATCGCTTGTGGTATTGATCCATAACGTGCACTTAACACATCAGATTCTGAAGAACCTCCATCGTTAGCATAAAGGTTTTGTTTGTTACCCATAAACATAACAACCTCACCATTTGACATTTCAGCTACAATTGTCGCTCCATCAGCTTCACTTACCATAACTAAAGGAATGGTAACATTCAATCCATCATCACCACCAGCCATACCAACGGCATCACCTGTATGATTGATTATGATACAGCCAACAGCACCAGCAACTTGTGCATTATATGCTTTGGTTCCAAATTGACATGAGCCTCTGTAAAAGACAGCGATCTTACCCGTCAAATCATTAACTAAAGGGTTACACGACTCTTGCGCTAAAGGATGTTGATATGCATAAATATCATTTACACCTGGCGTCCCGTCATCAACCAACATAATTGGTGCTTCGACAAAGGTATTCGGCACTAAGAAATCTGGACAAGCCCAATCGCCGCCGGCAGGGTCACACCATTCAAATGCAAAATTATTAGCAATTGCAGCAGGAGACACTCCTCTTACAACTACTTGGGCATTACTTGCAAATGCAAATACTACCACGATTAAAGAAAGTATTAGTTTTTTCATAAATATATTTTTAGTGTACCACGAATTTAACACAAAATTGACAATATTAAAAACATAACGTAGAGTATCTAATGCGAATTAGATTATACGAAGTGTAATTCAGTTAAATTGTATCGAATTGTGTTACTTTGCTGATGAATAATTTTCTGATACCTTGCCCCAATCTACTACGTTAAAAAACGCATTAATATAATCAGGTCTTCTATTCTGATAATTTAAATAATAGGCATGCTCCCAGACATCAAGACCAAGGATAGGTGTTCCTCCACAACCTTCGCCCATAAGCGGATTGTCTTGGTTTGGAGTTGAGCAAACTTCAAGCTTTCCGTCCGTAACACACAACCATGCCCAACCCGAACCAAATCGAGTTGCTGCTGCTTTCGAAAAAGCACCTTTGAAAGCTTCAAAAGAACCAAAAGCGCTATTTATTGCATCCGCAAGCTCTCCCGAAGGATTGCCTCCTCCATTTGGAGACATGATCTCCCAAAATAAAGAATGATTATAAAAACCACCACCATTATTTCTAACAGCTGGTTTGTCCGAACAATTTGATAAAATATCCATAATAGATTTCCCCTCTAGATCGGTTCCTGAAATGGCATTATTCAGATTATTCGTGTATCCCTGGTGATGCTTAGAGTGATGGATCTCCATTGTTCTCGCATCAATGTGTGGTTCGAGTGCATCATATGCGTAACTCAATTTAGGTAATTCAAAAGACATATATTTTATTTTAAGATTTCTATTCTTCAAATTTAAAAAATTAGGCACATTAGAATTTTTATTTGACGTTTTTTTTGAAAGAACAAAGTATTCTGTTGAATTAAGAATAATTTATTCCCTGTCTTATTCCTTATATTTGTCGAATGAATGAATTAAAGCCTATAACAGATTGGCTTCCGATGTCTATAAAGGATGCTTCCAAAAAAGGATGGGATGAATTTGATGTCATTCTAATATCTGGAGATGCTTATGTTGATCATCCTGCTTTTGGAACTGCTGTTGTCGGTCGCATTATTGAAGATGAGGGTCTTAAGGTGGGTATTGTAGCTCAACCGAATTGGAAAGATGATTTAAGAGATTTTAAAAAATTAGGAAAACCTAAACTTTTCTTTGGAATTACAGCGGGTTGCATGGATTCAATGGTAAATCATTATACAGCAAATAAACGCCTTCGATCAACAGATGCCTACACTGCAGGGGGTAAATCGGGATTTAGGCCTGATTACGCAACAACAGTATATTCAAATATTTTAAAAGATTTATTCCCCGATACTCCAATTTTAATAGGAGGTATAGAAGCTTCATTAAGAAGAGTTACCCACTATGATTATTGGGAAGACAAACTTATGCCGAGTATCCTTTTTGATTCAAGGGCAGATGCTTTGGTCTACGGGATGGGCGATCAGCCACTAAGAGATGCCTTAAAGCTTTTAAAAAAAGGAGTTCCTTTTGAGCATTTAAAAACGATTAAACAATTTGCCTTTCTTCAGAAAAAAGAAAATGAATTACCTAAAGTAAAAAACTGGAATACCATTTCGTTAGCAAGTCACGAAGATTGCCTTCAAGATAAAATCAAATATGCTGCTAATTTTAAAATAGTAGAAGTCGAATCTAATAAATGGCAAGCAAATAGAATCACACAAGACATTGGCGACCAGGTCCTCGTTATCAATCCTCCTTATAAAACGATGAAGGAGAAAGAAATTGATGCATCCTTTGACTTACCGTATACAAGAGAACCTCATCCGAAATATAAAAAACGAGGAAACATACCTGCCTACGACATGATTAAATTCTCTGTCAATATGCACAGGGGATGTTTCGGGGGTTGTAGTTTTTGTACCATTTCAGCACATCAAGGTAAATTTATTGCCTCTAGAAGTGAGAAATCTATTTTATCGGAAGTAGACAAGGTGGCTGCGCACCCTGAATTCAAGGGATACATTTCAGACTTAGGTGGGCCATCTGCGAATATGTATAAAATGAAAGGTAAGGATGAAGCTATTTGCGAAAAGTGTGTTTCTCCTAGCTGTATTCATCCTGTGATTTGCAACAATTTGGATACTTCTCATAAGCCTATGACAGAGCTTTACAGAAAGATTGATTCCTTACCTGAAGTGAAAAAGGCCTTTGTGGGTTCAGGCATCCGTTATGACTTACTCGTTGACGACTTCAATAAGAACAATGAAGATGGGAATCACGATGAATATATCGAACAGGTAATAACGAGGCACGTTAGTGGTAGGTTAAAGGTAGCTCCAGAACACACCTCCGATCAAACTTTGAAGGTAATGCGAAAACCCTCCTTCAAATACTTCCATAAGTTTAAAGAGAAATACGACAAAATATCAGCTAAAAATGGCATTAATCAACAGCTAGTTCCTTATTTCATTTCTTCTCACCCTGGGTGTGATGAGGTCGATATGGCAAACCTTGCTGCAGAGACTAAAGACATGGGTTTTCAGCTTGAACAGGTACAGGATTTTACACCCACCCCTATGACAGTTGCTACTGTTATTTATTATGCTGGTGTTCACCCTTATACTTTAAAGCCGATTGAGACCGTTAAAACCAAAGAAGAAAAACAAGATCAGAACAAATTTTTCTTCTGGTACAAAAAAGAAAATAGAAACTGGATTAAGAATAAACTTCAAAAAGCCAAGAGACCTGATTTAATTGAAAAGCTCGTTGGCAATGATCAGCCAAAAGAAATACCACCATGGCTCAAGAAACGAAGGAAAAACAAGAATTAAACAGGTTTTAGTTCAATTCAGATTCAATAAAGTCCAATGCTTTTGTTCCAAAAGAATTGTTATTCCATATTTGAATATTGCCTTTATGATAAAACAAATAGGTGGGATAAGACCCCTTAACCAAGTGACCAAGCTTTTTACCCGACCGGATCATTGAATACTTCAACCCTACTTTCTTTAATTGACTTTCGAGTTTGCCTTCCTTTGAACCCAATGAAACAATTTTATACTCAATACTCAAATTAGGATTCCTTTTTTTAAATTGATTAATCAAATTGATAGAGGAAATACAATAAGGACAGTTTGGTAAAGAAACAATTTCAAAACGACTTTTGGTTTTAAGCGAATCAAATTCATTTTGAGCAACACGATATTCATTTTTTATATCCGATTGATAAATCGGATACAACGCAAAATAAATGCTACATGGCAACAGCCCTGTAATGATAAAAAATACCAGTTTGAATTTGATTTCCCTTGTTTTCTTCCACAAGAAATAGAAAACTACCACTGAAAGTAAAAACAGTAGTATGATCGGAAGAAACTTGGTCATTTGCCAAGACATTCCTGTAGAAAGTAAAAGTGACTCAATCCAATTCATTATCGGCAACAAAAATAATCAATTGAAACAATGAATCATTAAAACATCTTCTATTTGAGGGTTGACATTCCTCCATCCACACCTATGGTTTGTCCCGTCATCCATTCATTTTCAAGGCATAATTGAACGGCTTTCGCAATATCTATAGGCTGACCTATCTTCTTTAAAGGATGTCGTAATGCAGCATTCTCTTTCTTTTGATCGGTATTTAATAACCCGTCTGCTAATGATGTTTCGGTCAAAGAAGGATTTACAATATTCACTCTGATATGTGGCGCCCATTCCGCGGCAAGGCTTCTGCCAAGTGCTTCTAATCCTCCCTTAGCTGCGGCAATTGAAGCGTGAAAAGACATTCCTTGATGGGCAGCAACGGTTCCAAAAAGTACGATAGACCCCTTATTTCTTTTGAGCTCTCTGAAATATTTTTGTATCACACGTACTGCGCCCAACACATTGATCTGAAAATCTTGTAAAAAATCTTCTTCACTTAATCGATGAAATGGTTTTAAATTTATGGATCCAGGGCAGTAAACCAAACCCGAAAGGTTGTCAATATCAGGTAAATCATCTTTCAGAACATCACAAACCAAGTGATTTTCTAATGCGCTTTCATTTCTTGAAAACACCACACATTCGTATTCAGACAGCAAATCAACAACTGACTCACCTATTCCTTTTGTTCCTCCAACTACTAATATTTTCTTTTTCATGTATTCAAAACAAGTTCATATTTGAAATGTTTAAGTTGGACAGGACATTTAATATTTGTTGTAGCAATGATTAAAATGTGCTATTTTTGCATTAAATAAAAGGTTATTTAAATTTAATCTAAATAAAAAGAAATGATTACGGTTACGGATTCTGCTAAAAAACAAGCCATACGGCTCATGGAAGATGACGATAAAAAAGGTTTTTTTATCCGCGTTGGAGTAGAAGGTGGTGGATGTTCAGGTTTAATGTATCAATTGACATTTGATGATGCAAAAAAGGAAGGAGACTCTAGTTTCGAAGATAACGGTATAGAAGTCGTTGTTGACAAAAAAAGTTATCTCTACTTAATGGGAACTATTTTAGATTTTTCTGGAGGACTCAATGGTAAAGGATTTGTATTTAAAAATCCCAATGCCGATCGAACTTGCGGATGCGGAGAATCTTTTTCAGTCTAACCGATACAATACTTATTTAAATGGCTCAATATACTGAAAACGAACTCGCGAAAGACTTAGACAACCAAGATTACAAGTTTGGCTTTGTTACTGACGTGGAAACAGATAAAATTCCAGAAGGTCTTAATGAAGATATCATTCGTATCATTTCTTCTAAAAAAAATGAGCCTTCATGGCTTTTGGAGTACCGATTAAAATCATTTGAAATATGGAAAAACATGGCAGAGCCCAATTGGGCACATGTTAAATATAACAAACCAGATTTTCAAAAAATAACTTATTTCGCTGCTCCCAAACAAAGCAAAAAATATGAGTCATGGGATGACGTTGACCCTGAAATGAAAGAAACAATGGCCAAGCTAGGGATCTCTTTAGAGGAGCAAAAAAAGCTAACTGGCGTAGCTGTGGATTTTGTCATGGATTCAGTTTCAGTTGCAACATCCTTCAAATCAAAACTTAAAGAACTCGGAATTATTTTCTGTTCCTTTTCGGAGGCAGTTCAAGAATATCCTGAACTTGTAAAAGAACACATGGGAACCGTAGTTCCAAATACGGACAATTTTTACGCTGCACTCAACAGTGCGGTATTCACAGATGGTTCCTTTTGCTATATCCCAAAGGGTGTTAGGTGTCCTATGGAGCTATCTACATATTTTAGAATTAATGCTGGAGGTACAGGTCAATTTGAACGCACATTGGTCATTGCTGATGAGGGTTCTTATGTTTCCTACCTCGAGGGCTGCACTGCTCCACAACGTGATGAAAATCAATTACACGCTGCTGTTGTTGAGCTCAAAGCAATGAATGATGCAGAGATCAAGTATTCTACTGTTCAGAATTGGTATCCGGGAGATGAAAACGGTATTGGTGGTGTTTTTAATTTTGTAACAAAAAGAGGTATCTGCGAAACAAACGCGAAAATTTCTTGGACACAAGTTGAAACAGGATCGGCAGTTACATGGAAGTATCCATCGTGTATATTAAAAGGAGATGGTGCTATTGGTGAGTTTTATTCTGTAGCTGTTACAAACAATTATCAACAAGCTGACACAGGAACCAAAATGATTCACCTCGGAAAAAGAACAAAGAGCACTATTATTTCGAAAGGGATATCTGCCGGAAACTCTGAAAACTCATATCGAGGATTGGTTCAAATTCAAAAAAATGCACATGGTGCAAGAAATTTCTCTCAATGTGATTCATTATTAATGACTGATCATTGCGGGGCCCATACCTTTCCATATATAGAATGTAAAAACCCAAGTGCTCAAATTGAACACGAAGCCACAACTTCTAAAATCGGAGAAGATCAATTGTTCTATTGTAAACAGAGAGGAATATCTGAAGAAAAAGCGATAAGCTTAATTGTAAACGGCTATTGCAAAGAAGTATTAAATCAGCTTCCTATGGAGTTTGCTGTTGAAGCACAGAAACTATTAGCCATTAGCTTAGAAGGGTCAGTAGGATAAATCAAAAAGACATGATTGAAATAAAAAATTTACACGCAAATATTGAAGGTAAAGAAATCCTTAAAGGATTAAATCTCAAAGTTAACGCTGGAGAGGTACATGCCATAATGGGACCTAATGGCGCTGGAAAAAGCACACTTGCCAGTATCTTAGCGGGCCGTGAGGAATATGAAATTACTGAAGGAGAGGTTACGTTTGAAGGTTCAGACCTTCTCGAACTCTCAACGGAAGAAAGAGCACATTTAGGATTGTTTTTGGCTTTTCAATATCCCGTTGAAATTCCTGGAGTTTCTAATGTTAATTTCCTTCGAACAGCCATCAATGAAATTCGTGATGCAAAAGGGGAAGACCCAATATCAGCGAAAGATTTTATGGCGATGGTTCGTGAAAAATCCAAAATAGTTGAATTAGACAGTAGTTTAGCGTCTCGTTCTGTTAATGAAGGGTTTTCCGGTGGAGAAAAGAAGAGAAATGAGATTTTTCAAATGGCGATGCTGAACCCAAAGCTTGCCGTTCTTGATGAGACAGATTCAGGTTTAGACATTGACGCTCTTCGTATAGTCGCGAAAGGTGTAAACACGCTGAAATCTGCAGATAATGCTACGATAGTTATCACCCACTATCAAAGACTCCTAGATTATATTGTTCCAGACTTCGTTCACGTGCTACATGATGGTAGAATTGTGAAAACGGGTAGTAAAGAACTTGCTCTTGAGCTCGAAGAGAAGGGATACGATTGGATCAAAGAGGAAACACAAGTAGGATAAATGATGGAAGACGTGCTTACACAAACAAAATTCGATATACTCAAAACGCGCCTGACTCAAACAGTTCTTCCGCTTTCAGAGGAAGCTAAAGAAAAAGCTCAAGCGCTACTTGAATGCTCAGACTTTCCTACAAGAAGAAATGAAGCTTGGAAGTATACCAATGTAAATGGATTAAACAAACTTCTACTTGATGACTCAGGCTCAAAAAGCACAGAGCTGAGTATCATATCAAAAAATGCACAGAGGGTTCATGTTGTAAACGGTCATATTGCCAAAGACCAAACCGCTCTTTCTGGTGTTAAAACTTCTTGGACTCTTTTACCAGAGCTAGCTAGTGAAGAACCTTTCGATGCCTTAAATCTACTTTATTGTACCGCCGCGATAGAACTCAATTTTGATGATTTAGAAAATAAGACTATCGAATTGGTGTTTGAAAATACGTGTAATTCAGTTATTTCCCCAAGGCTTTTCATCAATTGTAAAAAAGGAGCAAAAGGAACAGTTATTTTAAACTTTCAAGGTACTGAAGATAATGCAAGTTTTATAAATGTATCCACCTATGTGGAGGTAGAAGAAAATGCAAACCTAAGTATTCATAAAATTCAAAAAAACGGCATCAATGCATTCGATTTACAACGAGAATATGTGAATCAAGCAGACAATAGTACTTTCACAATGAATACGTTTCCCCTATCAGGAAAGATGACCCGAAATGATTTAATGATCAACGTAAATGGCAACAACTGCGAGACCTTTATGAATGGTGCTTATACATTAAAAGGGAAGTCTCACTGTGACAACCATACCACAGTCGACCACAAAGTTGCCCACTGTTATTCCAAAGAGCTCTATAAAGGTGTGATTGATGATCGTGCTACCAATGTTTTTAACGGAAAAGTGTTCGTTCGAAAGGACGCGCAAAAAATAAATGCATTTCAATCTAATGCAAACATTTTATTGAGTGATACAGGTACCGTGAACTCCAAACCCGAGCTCGAGATCTATGCAGATGATGTAAAATGTTCTCATGGATCAACTACCGGTCAACTGGATGAAGAGGCGGTCTTCTATCTGCGGTCGCGAGGATTGTCTGAGAAATCTGCAAAAGAGCTTTTGGTTAAGGCCTTCTTGGGCGAAGTACTTGAAGAAGTGGATCATGATGATGTTCGTTCTTATGTAGAAGAACAGATTGAACTTCATTTTTCAGCTTAATTATTACCTGTCGATTTGTGCTAAAAAGTCAGCTGCATTATCTAAATGCTTGTTCCTCTTATCATCGGACATTCTATTGAAAGAATGCACCATCATAGACATCCTTGGATTTTTTAAGAAAAAACCCTGATTTACAGAGATGAATCGCCAAAACAAGCCATCCCATACTTCATTCCAAGGACCATTACCGTAATTGCTCATTTTTTTGATATAGTTGGATCCTCCAATGTATGGTTTGGTGGCAAAAGTTCCACCATCAGCAAACTGACTCATACCATAAACATTCGGAACCATAACCCAATCATACGCATCTATAAACAATTCCATAAACCAACGATACACCTCATCTGGATGGAATTCGCACAAAAGCATGAAGTTTCCAAGTACCATAAGTCTTTCTATATGGTGGCAATAACCTGTTTGAAGTACTTTTTTAATGGTGTCGTCAACAGGCTCAATCCCAGTAGTTCCATCATAAAAGCTTTGGGGTATTTTACGTTCAAAACCCCAGAAATTTTGTGTTCGAGAATAGCTTCCTTTGCAGACATACATACCTCGAATGAATTCTCTCCACCCCATAATTTGACGAATGAAGCCTTCTAAAGAATTTAAAGGAATGTCTTGCTTTTGAGCAAACAAAAGACTCTCATTGATGACGGCTTTAGGAGAAATCAATCCAACATTCATAAGAGGCGAAAGCAAGCTGTGGTTTAAAAAGATTTCCTCTTTTACAATTGCATCTTCATAGATCCCAAATTCGTCAAACCGTTCATGTAAAAATTTTTCTAACCAGAGAGCCGATTCCTCAAATGTAATGGGGTATATCCTATTCTTATCTATGGTTCCAGGATTGTCTTTAAAGTAAGATTCTACGTAAGTAAACGCTTCTTCGAAATATCTATTTGATAGAGGGAATTCAATAGCTGGAGGTGTCTTTCCTTTAGGGTATTTCTTACGGTTATCGATATCATAGGTCCACTTCCCTCCTGTCGGGTTGCCATCATTCTCCATCAAAACATTGTGTTTTACACGTTGTTGCTTGTAGAATGTAGTTTGGAAGAAAGATTTTTTATCGGACCGAAAAAAGCCACTTAGATCTTCATTCGAATTTATAAAATAGGGGGTTTCAAGCTTATTTAAGTGCATTCTATCTGCAAATACATGTATTCTCTTTAATAACCAATTATCTACAGGATCGTAAAATTGAATTTCAGAAATTCCCTTGTGAATTAAATCTTCAAGCAGCGATGAAATGGAAGCGTTTTCGTTAAAGGCATCTATATAAATCACCGTTCTGTTTTTTGACTCAAGATCGGCCTGATAAGCCTTCATCGAGGCTCTGTGAAAGGCTATTTTTTGCTTGTGAAACTTGTATTGTCGAAAAAACAAATACTCTTCGATGAGATATATGTCGCATCCATTATCAATTAGCTTGCTTTCAGAAAAAAGCTGATGCGGAAATATCAAATTGACTTTATTTTTGTTTTTTTCCATTATTTCTAGTGTGTGTAATTACAATTCTTTTGCTTTCAATCCTTACTTCTTTATTTCTTCTATGGCCCCAAATCTTTTTTCTGGCTTGCTTAGCTACTTCTATTATATCAATCATCGGTTCAATACAATCAGAAGAGATATTATGGAACTGGCGATCTAATAGCGTCATTTTCCAGGGCTCATGTATGAATTCAATCGGGACATTTTTTAGCTCAGGAACCCATTTTTTAATAAAGACACCTTTGGTATCATGATCTTGTGACTGTTTGATAGGGTTGTACATTCGAATGGTGTTAACACCTGTTGTTCCGGCCTGCATTTGAAATTGTGGATAATGAATACCTGGTTCATAGTCTAAAAATTGTTGGGCAAGGTGGTAGACACCCGATCTCCAATCGCAGTCCAAATGAAAACACAATACAGATACAAGCATAGCGCGCATTCGAAAATTTATCCAGCCTGTTTCGGAAACACATCTCATACACGCATCTACCAAAGGAATTCCAGTCTTTCCTTGCTTCCAAGCACGAAGAAACTTAGGATTATTGTCGTGTTCAAGGGTTTCATAGCCTCTATTGATACAATGCGTTTCATAAGCACATTCTACCTCAAACTTTTGTATAAAATGACAACGCCATTTTAATCTTGTGAGCAGTCCATTAAAGCTTCGTTTTTGATTTTCGTAATTGGGGTTGAACTTTACATAATGAACAGCTTGTTTAACCGATAAATTACCCCAAGCCAAATAGGGTGAAATTCTCCCACATGACTTTCTGCTTTCAAGAGGTTTTGATATATGCCGACCATAATTAGCTCCTCTGCCCTCGCAAAAGGAATGTAGATAACGCCAAGCATAATATTCACCTGCCTTTTGAAAACGATCTGGATAGTTCTTGAGTGACGTAGCCAGTCCATTCGGAAGTTGAAACGGAAATGTCCCGAAGTCCTGCTCATTTTCCGAATACCTGTTCTTAATCACAGAACTACTCATTGTATTGTACCAGTTTTTATCCCAATTAACCCTATTCTTTATACCTCTGATGATACCATCACGTTGAAACTCTTGCCAAATAACACCTTGGTCACTTAAAAATGATTTTATGCTTTTATCTCTTAACCAGGTAATTCTAGTACCGCTTTCCTGATAAGAAAATACGCGTTGAACATCAAACGCATCACATAAATGACTGAAAACAGCCAAGGCTTCACCATATAGCAGATAGACCTTTCTATTGAACGACTCAAGTGTTTTATTCATGTCCTGAACAGAATGATACACAAATTGCAAATGCCGTTCAGAATAATCCGCAATATTTAAGGCCGATGGCTCAAT
>JABJEE010000052.1 GCA_018665005.1 Flavobacteriales bacterium | reverse complement strand
TACCATTACTTCTGCTGCAACAACTTTAGACTGGAACTATAGAGGTCAGGAATATCACATGAACATCATTGACACACCGGGACACGTTGACTTTACGGTTGAAGTGAATCGTTCATTAAGAGTACTTGATGGATTGGTGTTTTTGTTCTCTGCAGTAGATGGTGTTGAGCCGCAATCTGAAACAAACTGGAGACTAGCAAATAACTACAATGTTCCTAGAATAGGATTCGTAAATAAAATGGACCGTCAAGGTGCTGACTTTTTAAATGTATGTTCACAAGTTAGAGAGATGTTGGGAAGTCATGCTTTACCACTTCAAATTAATATTGGTTCAGAAGATGATTTTCAAGGAGTAGTTGATTTAATCAACTTTAAAGGTATTATTTGGAATGAAGAGGACATGGGAATGACCTTTAAAGAAATTCCAATTCCTGATGATGTTATCGATGAAGCTAGACAATTGAGAGGAGAATTATTAGAAGCTGTTGCTGAATTTGATGATACTCTAATGGAAAAGTATTTTGAAGACGAGAATTCACTTACTGAAAGAGAAATTTTAGATGCATTAAGAGAAGCAACTATCTCAGGTAAAGTTGTACCAATGATGTGTGGTTCTGCCTTCAAAAACAAAGGTGTTCAAGCGATGTTGGACATGGTAATGGAGATTCTTCCATCGCCGTTAGACATTGAAGGAATTAAAGGAGTCAATCCTAGAACTGAAGAAGAAGAAGTAAGACAACCATCATATGATGATCCTTTTTCTGCACTTGCTTTTAAAATTGCAACTGACCCATTTGTAGGAAGACTATGTTTCGTTAGAGCATATTCAGGTAAGCTTAACGCTGGATCTTATGTTTATAATACAAGATCAAATAATAAAGAACGAATCTCTAGAATATTTCAAATGCATGCCAAAGAGCAAAAGCAGGTGAATGAACTTGGAGCAGGAGATATTGGAGCGGTTGTTGGATTCAAAGACATTAAAACAGGAGACACATTGTGTGCTGAGAATGCGCATATTATTCTGGAATCTATGGACTTCCCAGATCCTGTGATTGGAATTGCTATTGAACCTAAAACTCAAGCGGATACAGATAAACTCTCTATTGGTCTTCAAAAACTTGCAGAAGAAGATCCTACTTTCCAGGTTAAAACGGATGAGGAATCAGGTCAAACAATCATTTCCGGAATGGGAGAGCTTCACCTTGAGATCATTGTTGATCGTCTCAAAAGAGAATTTAAGGTAGAAGTAAATCAAGGAGCTCCTCAAGTTACCTATCGTGAGGACATCACAGCAGCGACAGATCATCGTGAAGTGTACAAAAAACAAAGTGGTGGTCGTGGTAAGTTCGCAGATATTCTTGTTAAGATTGAGCCACAAGAGGATCAAGAGAAAACAGGTCTTGAATTTGTCAATAAAATTAAAGGTGGTAACATTCCAAAAGAATTTATTCCTTCAATTGAAAAAGGGTTTAAAGAATCTATGAAAACAGGAGTTCTTGCTGGATTCCCTGTTGAAGCGATGAAAGTTGAGTTGATTGATGGTTCTTTCCATGCGGTCGATTCAGATCAATTGTCCTTTGAGTTAGCCGCAAAAATGGCATACAGATCCGCGATGAAAGCTTGTTCACCAATTCTATTGGAACCAATTATGAAAATTGAAATCATTACCCCAGAAGAGAATATGGGTGATGTCGTAGGTGATTTGAACAGAAGACGTGGAATGATGAAAGGAATGGATGACAAAAACGGGGCAAAAGTTCTGAAGGCAGACGTTCCATTATCAGAGATGTTTGGGTACGTTACTCAGTTAAGAACTATTACATCGGGTAGAGCAACTTCGTCGATGGAATTTTCACATTATGCTGAAGCTCCAAAAAACGTCGCGCAGGATGTAGTTGATAAAGCAAATGGTAAAGTTGTTGCATAATAATATAAGCAGAAACAAATGAGTCAAAAAATTCGAATTAAATTAAAATCTTACGATCACAACTTGGTTGACAAATCAGCTGAGAAAATCGTTAAGACTGTAAAATCTACAGGTGCTGTTGTTAGTGGACCTATTCCGCTTCCTACACACAAGAGAATTTACACCGTGTTGAAATCTCCACACGTAAACAAAAAGGCAAGAGAGCAATTTGAACTTTGCTCTTACAAAAGGT
Source organism: Flavobacteriales bacterium (assembly GCA_018665005.1). GTDB lineage: Bacteria > Bacteroidota > Bacteroidia > Flavobacteriales_D > Crocinitomicaceae > UBA952. Next base: position 3,096 of record JABJEE010000052.1, on the reverse strand, counting down.
TAATGGACATCTATAGTAGCTCATCTAAAACAGTTGATGCTTTGATGAAGTTAGAATTGCCTAGTGGAGTTGATGTAGAAATTAAAGTATAATTAATTAAAAAAGTAAAACATGCCAGGAATAATTGGTAAAAAAATCGGAATGACTAGCATTTTCAGTGTCGAGGGTAAGGCATTACCATGCACGATGATAGAAGCTGGTCCTTGTGTTGTAACTCAGGTTAAGACTCAAGACAGAGATGGTTACGATGCTGTTCAACTTGGATTTGGAAGTAAGAAAGAAAAAAACACTCCAAATGCTTTGAAGGGTCATTTTAAGAAAGCCAAAACAGAACCTAAAACTGACTTAGTTGAATTTAGCAACTTCTCAGACCTAAGTTTAGGTGACGTTGTAAATGTTGACATTTTCGAAGAAGGAGAGTTTGTTGATGTTGCGGGTACTTCAAAAGGTAAAGGTTTTCAAGGTGTTGTAAAAAGACACAACTTTGCCGGTGTAGGTCAAGCAACACATGGTCAGCATAACAGATTGAGAGCACCCGGATCGATTGGAGCTGCTTCTTATCCAGCTAAAGTTTTCAAAGGAATGAAAATGGCGGGTCAAATGGGTAATGCAAGAGTTAAAATCTCGAATATCAAAGTGCTTAAAGTTATTGCTGAAAAAAATATTATTGTAGTTAAAGGTTCTGTTCCAGGAGCCATTGGTTCAACCTTAACAATTATAAAGTAATGAAGTTAAAAATACACGACGCGAAAGGTAAGGCAACAGAGAAATCTGTAGACCTATCTAAGGATGTTTTTGGCATAGAGCCTAATAACCATGCGATTTATTTGGATGTCAAACAACATTTAGCAAATAAACGTCAGGGTACGCACAAAGCAAAAGAAAGAGCTGAGATTGCAGGTTCAACCAAGAAGATTAAAAAACAAAAAGGAACAGGTGGCGCAAGAGCTGGTAACATCAAATCTGGTACGAGAGTTGGTGGTGGACGTATCTTCGGCCCTAGACCAAGAAACTATCACTTTAAACTTAATATTAAGCTTAAGAGATTAGCTAGAAAATCGGCTTTTTCTTTTCAGGCAAAGAATAAAGGAATCATGGTAATGAACGATTTAAGTTCTTTATCAACTAAAACCAAAGACTTTAAAGCTTTGATGTCATCTTTGAAAGTTGAAAATGACAAAGTGCTTTTCATTTTAAGTGAAAAGAATGAAAATGCTTACTTGGGTTCTAGAAATCTGAAAAAAGTAAAAGTAGTAACCACAGATTCATTTAATACTTACGATCTTTTGAACGCTTCAAAAATTATTGTATCGTCAGAAAGTATTAAGAAAATTGAAAACTTACTGAACTAAGAGTTATGCAAAATACACAAGGAATAGTAAAGAGACCTATAATTACCGAAAAAGCAACGATGGCATCGGAAACGATGAATCGGTTCACTTTCGAGGTTATTCAATCTGCAAACAAAATCGAAATTAAGAATGCGATTGAAAGAATGTATGGTGTTCAAGTAACTAAAGTACGTACGGCTAATTTTGGAGGTGGTAAAGCCTCAACGAAATATACCAACAGAGGTATCGTTCAAGAAAAAGCCCGAAAATGGAAAAAAGCTATAGTATCTGTAGCTGAAGGAGAAACAATTGATTTATTTAACAATTATTAATCACTGAAATGAGTCTTAAAAAGTTTAAACCTACAACGCCAGGACAAAGACACAAAGTGGCTTTGGAGTTCGGAGAGATCACCAAATCTACTCCAGAAAAAAGCTTGTTAGCTAAGAAAAAGAAATCTGGGGGTCGTAATAATGATGGTAAAATGACCATGCGCTACATCGGCGGTGGACACAAACAGAAGTATCGTATTATTGACTTCAAAAGAAACAAATTCGATATACCTGCAACTGTAAAAGGAATTGAGTATGATCCAAATAGAACAGCTAATATTGCTCTTTTATACTATGCTGACGGTGAAAAAAGATACATCATTGCACCTAAAGGTTTAACTGCAGGTGACACGATAATCTCTGGTAAAAAAGCAGAGCCAAAAGTCGGTAATGCTATGTATTTGGCTGATATCCCTTTAGGTACTATGATTCACAACATCGAAATGCAACCAGGAAAAGGTGGTTGTATTGCAAGAGGTGCTGGAACATATGCTCAATTAAATGCAAGAGATGGAAAGTATGCGATTATCAAGCTTCCTTCGGGAGAAACAAGAATGATTCTTATTACTTGTTTAGCAACGATAGGGTCAGTTTCAAATTCTGAGCATAACCTAGCGGTTTCAGGGAAAGCTGGTAGAAGTAGATGGTTGGGTAGAAGACCAAGAGTACGTGGTGTAGTAATGAATCCAGTTGATCATCCAATGGGTGGTGGAGAAGGAAAAAATTCAGGAGGACATCCACGATCAAGAAACGGTATTCCAGCCAAAGGATACAAGACGAGAGCAAAGAGTAAATACTCTGACAAGTTTATTATTGAAAGAAGAAAAAAATAGATATTAGAATATGAGTCGTTCATTAAAAAAACCACCTTTTGTTCATTACAAGCTAATGAAAAGAGTTGATGATGCACAAGCAGCGAACAGTAAGTCTGTTATTAAGACATGGTCACGGGCATCCACGATCACCCCTGATTTTGTAGGGTTAACATTTGCTGTACACAATGGTAATAAATTCATACCTGTTTTTGTTACGGAAAACATGGTAGGTCACAAATTAGGAGAATTTGCACCTACAAGAAACTTCCGTGGTCATGCAGGTAAAAAAGATAAGAAACGTTAAGACAGGTAATTATGGGAGCAAGAAAACGTTTACGAGCTGAAAAGCTTAAAGCAGATAAAAAAACAATTGCAACAGCACAATTGAAGAAGTCACCTATCTCACCAAGAAAAATGAGATTAGCAGCCGATTTAATTCGTGGTGTTGAAGTTAATAAAGCATTGAACATTTTACAGTTCAGCAGTAAAGATGCAGCTAAAAGTCTTGAAAAACTTTTAAGATCTGCTATTGCCAACTGGGAACAAAAAAATGAAGAAGCTGATATCACAGAAGAAAACTTAATCGTTAGTAAGATTGAAGTTGGCGGTGGTGCAATG
>JABJEE010000051.1 GCA_018665005.1 Flavobacteriales bacterium | reverse complement strand
TTCCAAGATTAAAAATAAAAGCCCCGTAGATACAACGAAATTGTTCTTTTTACGTTATTATATACACAGTATATAAAAAGCGTGTTTAAAAAACTTTTAATTGTCATATTATTAAGCCCTTTTGGGAATGCCTATTCTCAATTGGTGACGGGAACAACGATGTCTCCCCTTGCCCTTGTTCAGAATGTTTTGCTTGGCCAAGGAGTTACCGTTTCGAATATTTTATATAACGGCAGCCCTGTTGCTTTGGGTTCTTTTCAAGCGACAAATACCGTTTTGGGTATTGATGAGGGGATTGTGCTTACTACAGGAACAGTAATTGATAATGGTAGTGGTCCTCAAGGGCCAAACAATCAAACTGGTGCCGGAGTAGATAACAATATTGGCGGATCTGCCTTGCTGTCTGGTTTAATAGGCTCTACCCAAACATACAATGCGGCAATACTTGAGTTTGATTTTATTCCATATTCAGATACCGTTCGTTTTAAATATGTATTTGGTTCAGATGAATACCCAGAATTTGCCCCACCAAATAATTCCGGTTTCAATGATGTTTTTGGCTTCTTTATTTCTGGCCCAGGAATACCAGGAATACAGAATATCGCACAACTTCCAAATGGGGGAGGAGTTGTATCGATTAATAATGTAAACGTTAATAATAATTCTCAGTATTTTAATTTTAATGGTGATGGAAGCATGTCTCCATATGATTCGAATCCTATGTATATTCAATATGATGGGTTTACAGATGTCTTAGAGGCAGTATCTCAGGTTCAATGTGGTCAAACCTATCATTTGGTTATCGCAATAGCTGATGTTGGTGACGGAGAATGGGATTCGGGGATTTTTCTTGAAGCAAATAGCTTATCCTCATTAACCCCTGTTGACATTACATACGAGCTTTCAAATGAGATCTATTCAGAACCTAATTGGATTGCTGAAGGATGTGTTACAGCTACTGTAACTCTTGAAAGAGATGCGAATTTGGGTGTCAGCTTAACCGTTCCTGTAGATGTTTCAGGCTCGGCAACAGATATTCTTGATTATTCCGGCATCCCGACATCTATCACCTTCAATCCGGGAGAGACGCAGGTTTCTTTCACAATAGACGTTGTTTTGGATGGAATTATAGAGGGTCAGGAAAATATTGTTCTTGATTTCCCTCTATCAGATCCATGTGGTAATATTACCCCAGTAACTATCGAATTATTTATTCAAGATATTGAAGAGGTTTCGGTGGAAATAAATAATTCTGAGGTTTCATGTCCAGGAGAGAATATTGTCTTAACGACAACGGTTTCTGGAGGAGTGTCTCCCTACTCGTACCTTTGGAGTGACAACACAACTCAAAATAACATCAGTATTGTACCCACATCAACGGGTGAGTACTTTGTCGAAGTAACTGATGACTGCCTGAATCAGACAGCGTATGATACCGTTCTCGTTTCTGTACCTGAATACGACCCCATCACCCTTTCCACGACACCTGATATTGTTGAGATATGCCCCAATATTAGTCAGTATCTGCAGGTAGATGTTTTGGGAGGCACAGGTAATTATGTTTATGCTTGGACTGACGCTTCAAATCAAATGATTTCTACTACTGATTCGGCATATATTTCTCCAAGCTTCTCAACTTTCTTTGTGGTAACTGTAAGTGATGAATGTGGAACTTTTGCGACCGACACGATCAATTATATGGTTTCAAGTCCTCCTTTAGAAGTTATAGGTAGTCCGATGGTCTCTTTATGCCCTGGAGATTCAACAATCATTTCAGTTGAGGCATCAGGTGGGTTTGGTTCCTATCATTATTATTGGACCCATAATGGAGATACAACCAATCAAGTATGGGTTACGCCATTCTCAACATCTAATTATCAGATCCAGGTTTCTGATGATTGCCAAACCTTTAGTGTGTCAACGTCTATTCAGGTTGTGGTAGTTAAACCAGATGCAAACTTTACTATAATTAGTGAACCCGTTGTTGAGAACCTACCGATTTCTTTTCAGAACCTTACGAGCAATGGTTATGTTTATCAATGGTATTTTGGTGATGGTGGATATTCTGAAGATATTCATCCTAATCATGTGTATGATGCGCCAGGAATATATGAAGTCACATTGATTGCTACGGATGCAAAAGGATGTATTGACAGTATTACGCTACCGATTCAAATTTATAAAGAGTTTTATATCTACATCCCCAATGCATTCATCCCAGATGGAGATCGATTCAACGAGGTTTTTTCAGGCAGTTTTATTGGTGTAAAGGAAATTAATATGGAAATATATAACCGCTGGGGACAAATACTATTTAGCACAAATGACCTTAATTTTGAATGGGATGGAACCTTTAAAGGGAAAAAAGTGCAGAACGGAACCTATGTCTGGAAATTAATTTACCTTCCTGAAGATAGAAATGACCGTGAATATTTTACCGGACATGTCACCATTTTAGATTAATTCGCTATAACAAACCAAGGTGGTAGAGGGCGAAAATGTCCATAGTAATCGCAACACTAAAGTGTAAAGCAATTCCAGTGAGTATAGAGTTTTTTCTCAGGCTTAAATATCCTAAAATTACTCCAGCCAGTATCGCACCAATGGTCTCTAGAAAAGGCTTTTGAAAATGAATCATGCAATAAGGAATAATCATTACAAGTACGCTGTAATCCCCAATTTCTTCTTTTAAACCATGCACGACAAAACCCCTAAAGAAAAATTCCAGTGAAACAAATTGAAGAAAGTAAAACAGCTCCCAAATCAAGAGATTTGGATAAATTTGATCGGCACTTGAGGGACGGTAAAAAGGATATTTGATCAGGAACGATTCTTGGGTGGAAACCCAAAAAACCAAAGGGAACATGAAACAAAAAAAGGCAATAAAGATCTTAAGATCTTTATTTAGATCGTCTGATAATTTCCACCCAAAATCTGATATTCTTTTCTGTATAAAAAACTTGATTGCAATCACAGGAATAATAAGATAAAAGAACACTCTGCAAGTCGTCCAGTAAATGAGGTCGAATAACTGCTTATCGTTGGTGTTATTTCTTAATTCTGTGAAATAATTAGCTAAAGAATCTAGATGAATTAGTTCAAGAAAGGAGATGAGCTGCTCAAATCCCGTAAGGTACCTGATACAAACCAAACACAGTGCCGCGAGAAGAATGACTACCAATGCTTTTTTACTCACATTTGGCGCTGGCGTTATAGAAAGACTATTTATAAGTGAATTTTTAATGCTCTTTATGCTCAGCTTAATCATTTGAAATAATCTCGTAAAGCTCATTGAGGTTGGGAGATATAATCACTTCAATTCTCCTGTTTTTTGCTTTTTCAGTATCAGATATCGGATAAAACTCCCCTCTACCTGCCGCCATTAATTGAGTCGGGTCTACGCCAGAATTTGCTAGAATGATTTCTACAACAGACGTCGATCGAAGAACAGAAAGCTCCCAATTATTTTTTGGTGCTGTTGCTCTTGTGAGCTTATCAGAGTCTGTATGCCCCTCAACAACAATTTCTAATTCTTTTTCTGTCTCTAATACTTGCCCGAGTTGAATGAGTGCATTTACCCCTTCAGCTTCAACCGTTGTGCTTCCTGAACGAAATAAAAGTTTTTCTTCTAGACTTACATATATGCGTCCATTTTTCTGTTCAACAGTCAGTCCCTGACCTTCAAACCCTTGTAATGCTTTTGCTACGCGATCTTTTAACAATCGGATGCCATCTTCTTTTTTTCGCAACATTTCTTCGAGTTCGTTGACTCTTTTTTCGCGTTCAGAAAGCAAACGTTCTTTCTCTTTTAGCTCTTCCTCCAACCCCAAAAGAGCATCCTCTTTTTCTTGTAGTGTGAGGTTTTTAACTTTGAGCTCCGCCTGTAAAGTTGCAGTCTCTTTGGCGCTTAAATTCTGTAAGTTGTTAAAGGAATTTTCTAACTCTTCAGCCTGTCTTTTTACAATTTTATATTCTCGGTTAAGTAATCTCAATTTTTCGCCCAACATGGCAGTGTCCTTTCTCATTTTAATGAGGTCTTTGTTCGCCAAGTCAAATTTCATCTCTAGCTCTTTTGCAAGGCTTTCATAATCCAGACTCATTTTTTTGTATTTGGCTAGCTCTTCCGAACATGTCTTTTCCCTCTCTAAGAGTTCGTTGTATTTTTTCGAAGGGACACAAGATGATATAATAATTAGCAGTAAAAAACCAATTGACCCTAACTTAAGATAATTCATAATAAATGGTGTTTTAACAAATGTCTGATTTAAATACAATCGTTTGGTTTCTAGGGGTATTATTTTTGAACATGAGATATTTCATAAAGTCCGTATTTACTACTTTTGTGGGTTTTTTATGGGGAGATTTATACATTTGCAGAATAAGAGATAAAAATGGTAGACAAAAAAATCAGTAAAACACTACAAAAGGCTATAGTTGATTTAGGCTCAGCAGATCCAAAGAAAATGGATGCGGGAATAAAGACAATATCCGATAAAGGTCATCCTGGAATAATAAAAGATTTGGTTGAAATGCTAATGAAAACACAGGACATGGGATTGCAAAAAAAAATAGTAGCCTTACTTTCAGATATTCAAGATGAAGACGCCATAGGTATTATAATGAGCCATGCAACAGATGAAAAATATCGAGAGATTCGTACAGAAATTCTAAACTCTATTTGGAATAGCAAGCTAGATTATAGTCTATATATAGCTGACTTTGTTTTTATGGCAGTAGAGGGCGATCTGATGCAGTCTGTAGAATGTTTGACAGCCATTGAAAACATGCTTGGTCCTTTTGAAGAACATCACTTACTTGAAGCACAATTATATCTCAAGGATTATCATTCGAATAGAATAAAGGAAAGTGATCAGAAAAACGAAATCATTTCCGACATCGCAACATTTATTAAAGATCAAAATGAAGGAGTAGATGCAGACCTGCTATTAGAGTAGCTTGAGCAATTTTCATACTTTTGTTAAAATAATAATTAGACATGTTACAATCAATGACTGGATTTGGGAAGAGTAATGCTCTTTTTGAATCTAGAAAGGTTTCCATAGAGATCAGAACCTTGAACAGTAAAGGACTGGACCTCAACATGAAATTACCTTCTATTTATAAGGAGGCAGAACCCTTTCTTAGGAAATTAATATCGAATAAACTCACCCGAGGTAAAATCGAATTTTCTCTTTTTATCGAAAGCGAAAAACTTAAAGGAACAAGTCTGGTTAATAGAAATGTAGCCACATCCTATTACAATGAAATTAAATCACTCAATGAAAGCTGGGGGGAACAACCTGTCGATTATTTAGGATTGGTTTTAAGATTGCCAGATGTTCTTAATAATGATACTACAGAAATTGAAGAGTCAGAGATCAATCAGCTCAAGGCTTTGACATCAGAGGCTTGTGAAATGGTAGAATCCTTCCGCAAGAAAGAAGGTTTAGACCTACAAAATGAATTTTGTAAAAGAGTTGATGAAATCCGAAAACTGATGGATGAAATAGTGCCATTTGAGAAGGAAAGACTAG
>JABJEE010000050.1 GCA_018665005.1 Flavobacteriales bacterium | reverse complement strand
TAGATTGTCCGTATAGTTAAAAGACGAACATTCATTTAGAATGGTTGCCTTTCATGTTTTAATTTAATATAAAGCCTCCTTTATAACTGTTCTGTAGTCTTTAATTTCTTCTCTATTGATTTTGTGTTCAGCATCTTTCAGAAGAGATAATAGGTATAACAAGTTCTCCTTGTCCTCTATTTCTAAGGGATATTCATTTCCCTCTTCGTCTTCTTCATATTGTGCCTGTACATTAAAGCTCTTCTTGTCTTCAATAAACTCATAGGTCAATCTCAAGATCTTTACAACCAAGGGGTCTCCCTCTTCCAATGCGATTACACGAAGCTCTTTTAGATCTTCAATAAGTTTTGGAGCTGCTGCTCCCTTTTTCTCAACTTTTGCAAGAATACTATCTAGTTTTTCATTTGCAATTGGCGTCTTCATAAGCTTCGTTTAAATGTTGCACAAATTTAACGAGAATCCTCGGAATAAAAAGAGAAAAATTAAAAACATTGAATTCAGACTTACTGGAATTGCATTCATACAATTTTGATAAAAAGAAATTCTAACTTTGTGTGAATGGATTTTTTTCTAAAAGCATGCAGTATTGGCTTCCTATTAAGCGTAATGATGGGGCCTGTTTTCTTTATACTCATTGAGACAAGTATAAAGCGGGGATTCCGAGCTGCCGTGGCATTTGATTTGGGGGTGTTATTTAGTGATGCTATTTATATTTTATTTGCCAAAATCTTCATTAATGAAGTCACTCTCATTGATACCACAGAAAACAAAGCCTTATTTGCCATCATCGGTGGTATTCTTTTTATTTTTTATGGCATCTATAATTTCTTTAAAAAATATCAAATCACTGAAGATCAAAAAATAGAATCTGTTGATCCCGAAACGAAGGATTATTTAAAGCTTTTTCTTAAGGGTTTTCTGCTGAATTTTGCCAATCCTCTAGTAATCTTTTACTGGTTTAGTGTGATTACTTTGGCAAACCAAAGTGTTGGAACAGAAGGAAGCGAATTAAAGCAGACTGTTTTTCTCTCAGTAATTCTTGTAACGTTTTTCCTTTTTGATCTTTTAAAAATATTAGGAGCAAAGCAATTAAAACCTCTTATGACTCCTTATTTATTTAAACAAATGAATCGTTTAATTGGAATTGTTTTCTTTTTATTCGGTTTGTTCTTAATCCTTCAAAATATAGACTTGAAGGCCTTATTAAATCAAGTTAGAATCTAATGTCTGTTCCATCTACATCATTTCGCACCCTTCCTCTTCTTTTATTTACCCTTTTGTGTTTTTCTGCTTTTTCTCAAAAAGTTAATCCGGACAATCAAACAGAAATAGTCCGCCTTTATTGGGATGCTCAAAAAAAACATTTGAGCTCCAAAGGGGCTTATTACAGTGATGGAATTTTAGGGGAAACTAAGGAAAAACATGGAAAGTGGAAGTTTTATGATTTTAAAGGTGTTTTAACAGAAGAGCGAAGTTATTTTAGAGATCGGATACATGGTCGACAGCGTTCCTTTTATAAAAACAAAAGCATAAAGACCGAAGCGTTTTTTATTTTTAATATACCTGATAGCTCCTTTAAAGAATGGAATGAGGATGGGGCTCTCAGTATTTCTGGAAACTATTTACTGGGAAGTCTTGATGGAAATTGGATCTCTTATTTCGAAGACGGTCATATTGAAAAACGAAAATACATTTCAAATGACACGATTTATTTAATGGAGCAATATGACAGTGACTCTCTGCATTCTACTATCATTGAAAACGGAAATGGTGAAATTAAGAAATACTATGTGAGTGGTGGATTAAAAGAATTTTACACCTATACAAATGGCCTTAAAACGGGTCCATTTGAGGAAAGAATCGCGAATGGTATTATCACCGTAAGAGGACAGTTCATCAACGGTCTTAAAAATGGCCTATGGCATTTCTACTCTAGATCAGGAAAAATACAGGAGATTAATGACTATCATCTCGATACGCTTGACGGAATTTATCAAACTTATTTCCCAAATGGAGAAGAGAAGACCATGGGGTCATATAAGAAAGGCAAAAAACACGGCAAATGGATTTGGGCAACTGAGAATAAAAACTTTGAAATGACGGGGTCTTTTGTGAATGGTGAGCAAGACGGTGAATGGAATTATTATTTCTCTTCCGGAGAATTGTCATACGTCGCACACTTTAGCCTAGGGAAACGCTCAGGAGACTGGGTTTATTATTTTGTTGACGGAAGCACTTTTAAGAAAGGTTCATACAAAAAGGACTCTAAATCAGGATTATGGACAACCAATTATGAAAATGGAAAAACATTAATGTCAGGAAAGTACCTTAATGGTTTAGAGCAGGGAGGCTGGGTCAATTATTGGGATAATGGAGCAACCAAAAACGAAGCTTCTTTCAAGTCGGGAGAACTAGATGGAGAATGGAAATCATATAGCCCCGAAGGCGTTCTTTTGTTAAGTGGCTTTTATAAAAGTGGTTTAAAGATAAAAGAATGGAAATCTTATGACGGGAAGGC
>JABJEE010000049.1 GCA_018665005.1 Flavobacteriales bacterium | reverse complement strand
TTGAAAAAATAAAATGTCTTTTAAACTAAATCTATTATCACCTTGATAAACCGTTGTTCCTGTTCCAAAATTTGAAGCTAGAACCACCTCTAAATCAGGGTTAATCAGATAATGAAGTGCCGCAGATGCCTTTAAGTTCTTTGTGTCGTAATCAACGATGTCTCTCTCCCAGTAACCTGTTCTGTGCCAACGGCCTAAACCAGGAGTTTGCCATTTTGCTTGATTGTCTAACGCATTATTGATATTTGGTGATAAATTTTCATCTCCATATTTATTCACCGCATCGTATCCTCCAGGATTGTTCCGATCCGTATCCAAACCCTCGACAGGACTTGAATTGTTGGCTTCCCAATCATTGGCAGACAAATAGGAAAAATTAACCTTGAAAGCGAATTTGTCCTCTCCCGCTTTGTTTTGAAAAGCTTTGGCGTATCGAAACGAATACTCATTAAGTAATCGCTCCCCACCTTTTACACTCGCACTAAACCCTTGAAATTTAAAAGGGTTTTTAGTGTACATACTGATTACACCGTTAAAGGCGTTTGGCCCAAAAAAAGCAGAACTCGCACCTGAGATCACTTCAACTTTCATCAAATCCAGTTCTGAGGCACCTAAAAAATTTCCTAAGGCAAAGTTTAATCCTGGAGAAGCATTATCGACACCATCAATAATTTGAAGGGTTCTTACCGGAGAGGTACTGTTAAAACCTCTTGTATTCACAACCTTAAAGCCAAGGCTTGCTGATGTCAAATCCACACCCTTCATATGGCTTAACCCCTCATAAAAGTCTGTAGATGGCGTTTGCTGTATATCACTCAAAGACATGGTTTCGATAGATAATGCCGATTCTTTTTCTTTATCGCTAGCAAAGCTTCTTACGTTAACCTCTTCTAGGTTTAACGTTTTATCCGTTGATAAACGAATCAGTATTGGGTCAGATGTTTTAGAAATCGTAGTCTCAACATCAGCATAGCCCAAATAAGAGCTGATCAATGTAACAGGGAGCTCGGCTTGAATTGAAACGGTAAAAACACCTTTATCATCAGTAAAAGCCCCAGCATTCAAACCTTTCACCTTGACTTTCACTCCGTCCATTGGTTCACCCGTATAATCATCAATTATCTTACCCGAAAGAGTTACTTGAGCTGTACTATTTAATGAAAAACAAAAAAATAGGAAGCAGAGTATGTGTTTTATAAAGGTCATCATATGTCTTAGTTCTTTACAGACTTGTTAAATATAACAAATATTGACTCAGTTTTACGAATTGAGGAAGACTCAATGGAAGCTAAAAGATTGTACTTAGGCAAATAAAAAAGGAGCTTATTAAATAAGCCCCTTTAAAAACAGAAAATTTTAATTTACAAGAAAGAAACCATTCCGTTTTCTACATGATAAATAGCTCCAACAATTTTAATCTTTCCTTCTTTTTCGAGATCAGATAGTAGGGTGCTTTTTTCTCGAATTTCAACAATAGATTGCTGAACGTTTGATTTCGTCACTTCTTCTACTTCAATTTCTCCAGTGCGTTCTTCAACTTCTTTTATTGCAGGTTTTACTTTACTCAACAAAGCTGTAATATTTCCAAGTTCAACACCTTGACATGCGGCAGTAACGGCACCGCATTTGGTATGCCCAAGAACCAAAATCGCTTTTGAACCTGCAACTCCACATGCATACTCAATGGACCCGAGAATGTCCTCATTGATAATATTTCCCGCGACTCTTGCACTAAAGATATCACCAATTCCTTGATCGAATGCCAATTCGACAGGTACTCGTGAATCAATACAGCTTAAGACTGCTGCATAAGGGTTTTGACCACCACTTGTTGCCTTTACTTGTGCATGTAAATCCCTAGAGATCTCGTTTTTATTCAAAAACCTTTGGTTTCCTTCTTTCAACATCTCTATTGCTTGATCTGGTGAAATGCCTTCCTGCATTTCTTTTGTTATTGTTGACATAATTTTAACTTTTTCATATATATTGCTAATACTCACACCTCATTTTAAGAAATATTGAGATTAATTAATTCCACTTCAATATTTCTATCTGGTGCTCTAAAATTTTTGAATTCTTGAATCACTTCTTTGACATCTTGGTCGATGTATTTATTTGAAGACCCATCAATAATTAACTTGCTATTATTTGGTAAATCCCGGAGTGTTTCCAACATTCCTGCCTTATTTAAAAAAGAAACGTTTTCACTTAAGGTCAATTTGGTGACCCCCTTCTTTTGTTCCATACTAAAATGAATCTTGAGATACTTCTTTAGTAAAAATAGAATCGCTACAAAAAGACCTATTAAAATCCCTCTTAATAAATCTGTAAACAATACCCCTAAGATTGTTGTAACAAAAGGAATGAATTGATCATAGCCTAGGTTGTACATGGATTTAAATAGCTCAATTCTTGCGAGTTTATAACCAATAGATAATAATATAGCTGCCAAAGCTGCCAGGGGAATGTAATTTAAAATTCCGGGAATAAAGACAACAGATAAAAACAATAATAGACCATGAAAAATTGCAGATAATTTTGACTCTGCCTTTGAGGAAATATTTGCAGAACTTCGCACTATTACTTGAGTTATTGGTATACCTCCAATCATTCCACTTAAAATATTTCCGACCCCTTGAGCTTTTAGTTCTCTGTTGGTCGGAGTTCTTTTTTTCTTTGGATCCAGCTTGTCAGTTGCCTCTACTGATAGCATCGTCTCAAGACTTCCTACCAAAGCAATTGTAAAACCAATGATATAGACATTAGGATTTGATAAATAGCTGAAATCAGGAAACGTAAAAAACGAAGTAAATTCATTAAACGAATTGGCCACTGGCAAATTCACCATATGTTCTGCACTTAAGAAAAGGGTTGGAAAATATTGTTGGAAAAGGATATTGATTAGCGAACCAAATAAAACCACCAATAAAGCCCCGGGGATAAATTTGAATAATTTAGTATTACTAAGTTTAAATTTTTCATAAGCAATAAGGATGAATAATGAAGCCGCTCCAATGATCACCGCGCCTGGTTGAAAAGCCCGAAAAGAGTAAAAAATCTCCGTAAATGTATTATGACCATCGCTTTGAAAAAAAGCATCATCACCAAAAAAATCGGCATCATAAGCCACGAGGTGAGGAAGCTGCTTAAGTATTAAAGTAATCCCAATTGCGGCAAGCATTCCGCGTATTACCGCTGTTGGAACATAATTCGCAGCAATCCCAGCTTTGGCATATCCAGCAACAATCTGTAAAACACCAGAAATCACAACAGCAACCAAAAATGCTTGATAGCTTCCTAGCGTTACAAATGCCGCAAGAACAATGGTTATTAATCCTGCTGCAGGGCCAGAAACCCCAAGTCTAGAACCACTCAAGACTCCTACGAGTAGACCCCCGATTATTCCTGAGATAATACCCGAAAAGATATTAGGTAAGCCCTCGATTCCATCTACACTGGTCGAGGCAAGACCTATCCCCAAGCAAAGTGGTAAGGCAACCAAAAATACGACAAGTCCTGCAGGTAAATCAGACTGCCAATTTTTAAAAATATTTGATTTCATGTTAAAGTTTAAAAGTTTAAAAAAAGAATTGCTATTTTTTTAAACTATAACTTCTGGAGGGGTAAAATGTTCTTTTTTCTTTAAACTACTTTTTGACAAAAAGTATGAATAATAACTGCGATCTGAATGTTGAGAAAGGGTCAAGTGATTAAGATCTTCAATATAATCAGTCTCTCCATCTAATTCTTGTTCTTCATTCTCTTCATTGTCTTCATTCTCATCGTCATTTTCAAAGTCAACCAAGTCTTCATCATCTGATGAATCTTCAGTGTTATGATTTTCACCGTTTACATAATTAACTGAATGAATCGAAAAATTCTTCACTGTAGATGAATACACCATAACTATTTGAAATACAAATAGAAGGAGGTATAGAACCGAGAGATATTTTTGAAGAGAAAATTTCACAATAAAAATTAGTCACCCAAATATAATCATTTTACTAAATTACATCAAGCTCTTTTCCTATTTTGACAAATGCACTAATGGCCTTATCAAGTTCTTGTTTAGAGTGAGCGGCTGAAATTTGAGTTCTAATACGTGCTGCTCCTTTAGCAACTACCGGATAAAAGAATCCTATGGCATATATACCCTCTTTTAATAATCGATCTGCAAATTCTTGAGATAAAGCAGCATCGTATAACATAATCGGTACTATAGGAGAATCCCCTTTTTTAATGTCAAATCCAGCTGCAATAATCTTTTCTTTAAAATAGCTGGTGTTTTCCTCCAATTGATCTCTTAATTCAGTCGAAGAGCTAAGCAAATCAAAGACTTTAAGTGATGCTCCAACAATTGATGGGGCTAAAGAATTGGAAAAAAGATAAGGTCTTGATTTCTGTCGAAGCATTTCAATAATTTCTTTCTTTCCTGTAGTATATCCGCCCATAGCTCCTCCTAGAGCCTTTCCTAACGTTCCCGTTATTATATCGACACGATCTAAAACTCCACAGTGCTCAGGAACTCCTCGTCCTGTTTTTCCTATAAAACCTGCTGAGTGACACTCGTCTGTCATCACCAAAGCATCATACTTATCTGCTAAGTCGCAAATCTCATCCATTTTGGCAATATCTCCATCCATCGAAAACACTCCATCAGTGACAATGATTCTGAATCTTTGGTCTTGAGATTTTTTTAATTGTTCTTCAAGGTCAGACATGTCTGAATGCTTGTATCGATATCTTTGCGCTTTGCATAGGCGTACCCCATCGATAATAGAGGCATGATTCAATTCATCTGATATGATCGCATCTTCAGCAGTAAATAAAGGCTCAAAAAGCCCTCCATTGGCATCAAATGCAGCTGCATAGAGAATCGTATCTTCGGTTCCATAGAAATCAGCAATTTTATTCTCGAGCTCTTTATGAATATCCTGAGTACCACATATAAATCGAACAGATGACATACCATAACCATGAGAATCCAAAGCATCTTTAGATGCCTGTATCACTTCTGGATGTGACGACAATCCTAAATAATTGTTTGCGCACATAATCACAACGTCTCCTCCATTACTCACAGAAACTTGAGCACCCTGTGGTGATGTAATTATACGTTCTCTCTTTAGCAAACCATTTTCCTCAATTTGAGAAAGTTCATTTTCGAGGTGAATTTTCATTTTTCCGTACATAATCTATTTTTTTCTAAATTGTTTAATCTTGCTATTAAGAAGGTTGAAAAGAAGCTGCGCCTCTTTTTTATTAAGCTTTCTACCAAATTGTTTTACTTTTCCAAAATACTCAAAGCTTAAACGCTCACCACCACTTATCCATGGAGATGACTCCCATGCTGACTGCATCGAACGCACCTCAGGTATTTCAAACTTAAAGTCTTTTATATTCCCAAAATAATGGGGTACTGATTTTCCATACTTCAAAAACGATTTCTTAATATAGAAAGCATCTTCATTTACCTTAATTAGTTCTTTTCCGAAAAGGCGCCAGAAATATGATTTAGAAATTCGAAAAGCATAATACAGCCAGAAAACCATAAAGACATAAAGAAAAACACTTTCCTGTTCAGTTAACTGCAGTGCAAATAAAGACCAAACCACATAAAAACCAATACAAAACCACATTCCAAGCCAAGATCCCATTAAGATATTGATGAACACATTGTTTTCTGGTATAATAATTACGGTTGTACTTTTGGGTGTATCTTCAAAACTGATACGACTTCCGATCCACTTCATAAAGCAAAAATAAAAAACCCCTAAGAATTCTTAGGGGTTTCATTATAATATATTTCTTTTAATAGTTCCACACATCGTGTTCCCATTTGCGTATTTCACCTTTAATTTTTTCTGCTTCTCTAAGTGCATCTACACCAAAACGATAGTCTTCGATTTCGCGATCAAACTTATCTGAAGTACGATAGATTTGAGCATTGAATTTACGTTTCCAAAACAAATCATCAAATGACATCCACAATGCATCTGATTTGTCGTTGTATGTGTAATAATTCACGATTACATTTCGTAATTCGGGAAAATACAACCAAAACATCTCAAGTTGTACAGTACTTACACTTGCTTCTTTTAAGTTCGCATGTGTACCAACCCCATCATCAAAGAAAACCTCATTACCCAATTCGTCAATGGCAACCAAATTACCTCGATTGTTGGTTACACTATCCTCAAAAGTGTATTTTGCTACTGGAGCAATAGCAATAATTCTCTTGTCTAGAATGGAACGTTCTTTATCAAAGAACCAATCTTCCTTAATATTGTAAGCTACTATACCCTGAGATGATTGTAATTTTAAAGCTGCAGGCTTGTAAATAAATCCACTTCCACCTTTGGCATCGTTCCACCTTAATTCCAAATCTGCTTTTGCTTCATCGTCAAACAGCATTAATTCCGACTCCTCTGGTGGATTATTCATTTGTACAATTGAATCAAACCAACCTTGAAAATCCAAGGTTGAATTCGGGTCACGAACTAAGATTTCTTCATTTAAACCTCCTAAATTATCTACGATGTTTATCGTTTCGGGCTTACCCTGACCGGTTGATGAAACAAAAAAGTTAATTGTTTTTTGATATGTCTGATTAGCGAAGTAATCATCTCTACTTTGCATATTTACAGGATACTTGAATTGATAACCGTCCTCCATACGATATTGACCGTTATTAACAACGGTATAATCGTATGGGGAATAAATGGTCAAATCACCCAACATAATATGTCTTAGGATAACCGTCCATAAAGACCATCTTTCTTGATGCTTTGTCCAAAAAGCACCATCAACCTGTTCAGGAGAACGTGGTAATTTGTATTCATCCTTAAATCGGTCAAACGGAAAGAAAATTTCATGATTTAGTTTCTCACGAGCATCTATTCTCGAGAAAAAACGTTTAGACCATACATAATCGGCTAGTCTCACATGCTCATAAGGAATGGCACTTCTGATCGGCACCTCGTCTTTAATAACGACTCCATCAATAATTCCTCCATCTAGAGTGTTATAAGGACCTCTTGGTGATACATCTTGTTGTGCTAATGACACGAAAGATACAAGCAAACTAAAAGAAAAAACAAATACTTTCATAACTTTTTTATTTAATACGTACCA
>JABJEE010000048.1 GCA_018665005.1 Flavobacteriales bacterium | reverse complement strand
ATTTAATGCAATCAATTTTATTGCCGTCCTCGTCCCAGCAGGTTATACTTATCGGCTTGTCATTATCAAGTATGCTCTCTTCCCTCAATTGCCCATTCTCGTACCAAAACAAATGTTTACCAACTGCTTTGTCATCTTGAAATTGCCCTTTCGCTTTCAATTGCCCATTTTCATGCCATAGTGACATTAAGCCATCTCGTTTACCATTTTTAAAATTCATTTCTATCTTCATCCGCCCATTTGAGTACCACTCTCTTTGATTTTTGAAAGGCTGCCCGTCTTTGATATATCCTTCAATTTTTAACGTTCCATTATCATACCATTCTCTTTGCAACCCTTCTGGTTCTCCATCTTTCCAACTTGCTTCAATCTTAAGCTCACCATTTCTGTACCATGACTTACAATGCCCATTGAGCATTCCATTTTTCCAATTGTCCAAGGATTTCAAGCTTCCATTTTCATACCACATTCTACCTGCACCATGAAGTTCTCCATTATATAATTGAAATTCCTCCTTTGTTTTTCCATTTGCGTAATCATCATAGACAACTCCAGTAATTGGTTCGTTTGTTGATCTTAATTTCAGTACGATATTGGCTTGATTTTTTTCTTGAATGGTTTCATCAATATGATACCTGTTCTGGTTATTTCTATCCTGAGTTGCTTTCTTAACATCACCTGAGGCATTATCTCCACAGGCAAACAAGAGGCCGATTGATAGTATGAGTAATTGTAGCTTCATTTTTGTTTAAGTGTGTTTGCTATAAAAGGATGATTCACAATTTTATTTGTGGCACCAGATTGTGCGCTTATAAAGGCTTCAATTTTTTGCTTGAGCTCTTGCTGGTCTCCAAGTGCATTTATTTTTTGGGAAAGCTGTTCGGCATTTTCAACCACAGAACCAATGCCTCCGTCGATGAAAGATTGTGCTTCCGGGAATTTGTGGAATACGGGGCCAAAGAATACGGGAAGTCCATAAACGGCAGGTTCCAGTATGTTGTGAAGATTGCCCGAAAAGCCACCTCCAATAAGGGCGTAATGGGCATATTGATAGGCAGAGGTAAGGTGGCCAATGGTGTCTATGATCAACACACGATTGCCCTTGTATTCTTGATATTGGGTATAGCGAACAGAGGGTTGATCCAAAAGACTCTGTATGCGCTCAATATTACTGGAATTGACATTATGCGGTGCAATAATCACCTTCGTATTCGTATTCGATTCCAGGAATTTTTTAACGATTTTTTCTTCTTCTTCCCAGGAGCTTCCTGCGATTAGTATCGGGCCCTCAGCCGTGAATTGTGAAAGAATAGGATCTGTTGATGTCGAGCTGTTTTTGTGCTGGATTACCTTATCGTATCGCGTGTCTCCTGAAATTTCAATTTGTTTCACTCCAATCGAATCAAGTAGCTCTTTGGTTTGTGCATTTTGCACAAAAAAGTGATCAATACTTTTTAGAACATTTGCGAAAAACCCTCCGTACCACTTGAAATAAACCTGACTGCTTCGGAGCAATGTGGAGATCGAAACTGTTTTCACTTTTGCCCTTTTGCATTCAGAAATGAAATTGGGCCAAAATTCGTATTTCACGAAAAGGGCAAGGCTTGGCTTGGCCTTTTTGAGAAAGGTTCGGGCATTGCTCTTTGTGTCAAATGGAAGATAGATTGTAAGATCAACAGGGTGTTCTCTTTTATGATAATGATTCATTCCCGAAGGAGAGAAAAAGGTCAAAAGGATAAAGGCATTTGGCGTATTTTTTTTGAGGGCCGACATCACAGGAAGTCCTTGGTCAAATTCTCCAAGAGAAGCACAATGAAACCAGATGACATTGGCGTCTTTTGGAATATCATCTAATGAATTTCTCCAATTTTTTCTTCCCTGAATACCTTTTTTAATTTTTTTATTAAATAAAGAAGCGATCCTCATTCCAAGGATAAATAAATGAATAGCTATTTGATAAAGAGACCTCATTAATTGAAGTAAAAATCCTTGGGTTGTCGTTTGTAAATTGGAATCACCCAGCCCAGCTTAATTCCAACTTGTACATCAAGACGTAGCTCATTGGAAACAGGAACATCGGGCTCGTCGAAATTGATGGTTCGACGATTTTTTGTAAAGCCTTCTTGCGCATAGAATCCTCCATAAAAATGATAACCACCGCTAATGCTCATGAAATTATACCCAATAAATTGATGAACGTTTACACCAGTCGTTAAACGATCATATCCTTTTTTGTAGTCCAATTCAATTTGAGGAATGACTTGCTCATTGGTTTCAATTTTCATCCTGTGTAAAAGGTATCCCACTCCTGTATGAACGAAAACCCCAGAGTTTTTATTTGAACCAAGAACAGGAAATATTTTACCAATACATACATTGGTGCTGAAACCTCTTGGATAAACGACCACTGCTGCTATGTTGCCATTGACATCTGTAATATTACCGTTGGAATCTATCAAATGATCAAACAAGCCTGTCATCCGAACGTTATTTCCAAATAAGAATGAGCTCTGAAGCCCAAAAAACCAGTTTTTCGATGTTTTGAAACCTGTCATGACTCCGAGATGATTCATGAAGCCATATCGATCTGCCAAATCTGCTTGCGTCCAATTCGCCCCATATTCGATGGCCATCCATGTCCTTGATATTGTAGAGTCGTTTTTACTCCACTGTGAAAATGATAAAAATGGAATCAATAAAATAAGGAATACCGATGTCTTCATAGACAACAAATTTACGAGCATTTTTTAATTTGAGATAACGTTTTAATAATCCTTAAAATCCCCATTTTCTTTTTGGCGTAGGGCTTTGTATTTATTGCTTTTTTATGCTTGATATTTGTTATATTTGCACTCATCTTAAATAGAGGAATGAAAAAAATTCAAATGGTTGATTTAATTACTCAACTGGAAAAAATCAAACCGTCTATAGACAAAGTAATAAATGAGGTAATAACAACAGCTCAATTTATTAACGGTCCAGAGGTTAAAGCTTTTCAAACTGAACTACAAGAATACTTAGGTGTCAAGCATGTGATACCTTGCGCAAATGGTACTGATGCTTTGCAGATTGCCTTGATGTCGCTAGATTTAAAGCCGGGTGATGAGGTTATAACGCCATCATTTACTTACATTGCTACCACTGAGGTAATCGCATTATTGGGTTTAAAGCCCGTGTTTGTTGAGGTCGATCGAGATACTTTTTGTATTGATCCGGCCTCTATTGAGAATGCCGTAACGGAGAAAACAAAAGCCATTGTACCTGTTCATCTTTATGGTCAGGCGTCCAATATGAATGAAATCATGTCTATTGCTAAAAAGCATGATCTCAAGGTTATTGAAGATAACGCTCAGGCAATAGGCAGCGAATATAAATTGTCAAATGGGTCATTTGTAAAAACAGGAACTATTGGTGATATTGGTTGCACTTCATTTTTCCCATCCAAAAATTTAGGGTGTTTTGGAGATGGAGGTGCGATTTGCACAAATAATGATGAATTGGCATCTAAAATGAGGATGATCGCCAATCACGGGCAGAGCAAGCGCTACCATCATGATATGGTGGGTTGTAATTCTAGACTGGACAATTTACAGGCTGGCATTTTACGAATTAAGCTAAGAGAATTGGATTCCTATTTAAATAGAAGAAGAGAAGCGGCGTCCTATTATGACAAGGCTTTTGAAAAAATAGATGGTATTAAAACTCCAGTTCGATCTAATGAATCTCGACATGTTTTTCATCAATATACATTGACTCTTGAGGGAATAGACAGAGATAAATTACATCATTTTTTAGCTGAACGGGATGTGCCATCAATGATTTATTACCCAATTCCTGCACACAAGCAAAAAATGTTTGCATCCTTTGGTTCGGAAGATGTCGAATTGCCGGTTACAGATTGGTTGACGCAAAGGGTAATTTCATTACCTATGCATACAGAATTGGAAAAGGAACAATTAACTCATATAACAAATTCAGTTTTGGAGTTTGTACAAAAAGAGTCAGAATGAATAAAATAGCTGTCGTTGGAACTGGATACGTTGGTTTGGTAACAGGTACATGTTTCGCTGAAACGGGAAACCAGGTCACATGCATTGATATTGATTCTGTAAAAGTGCAAAAAATGAAAAATGGAGAAGTTCCTTTTTTCGAACCAGGACTTGAACTACTATTTAAAAAGAATATAAAATCGGGTAATTTAAAGTTCACGGAATCCCTTGAAAGCGGAATAAAAGACGCTGAAGTTGTTTTTCTGGCACTTCCGACTCCCCCAGAGGAGGACGGCTCTGCTGATTTGTCCTATGTTCTTGGTGTTGCGGAACAATTAGGAGAAATCATTTCAAATTATACAATTATTGTAAACAAAAGTACAGTTCCTGTTGGAACATCTGAACAGGTTCAGACCTCAATTCAAAAGAATTCAAAAGTTAATTTTTCAGTAGTTTCTAATCCTGAATTTTTGCGTCAAGGTCAAGCGGTAAATGATTTTATGCATCCAGATCGAATCGTTGTTGGATGCTCCGATGACAGGGCTAGAATTGTTTTAGATAAATTGTATAAGCCTTTTGTTGAGTCAGGAAGCAAAATTCATTTTATGGATGAAAAATCCTCGGAACTTACCAAATACGCCGCGAATTCTTTTCTGGCAACAAAAATCACCTTTATGAATGAAGTTGCTAACTTCTGTGAATTGATTGGAGCTGATGTAGATCGTGTAAGAGAAGCCGTAGGATCAGATAATCGGATAGGTCATAAATTTCTTTATCCAGGCATCGGATTTGGAGGCTCTTGTTTTCCAAAGGATATTAAGGCATTATTAAAATCTTGTAATGACGCAGGCTATCAATTTCAGATTTTAAATTCTGTTGTTCAGATAAATCAACGTCAAAAAACGATTCTTTTCCCAAAAATTAAAAATTATTTTAAAGGAGATTTGGCTGGAAAAAAAATGGCTTTCTGGGGGTTGTCCTTTAAGCCAGATACGGATGATTTAAGGGAAGCCCCATCTCTATATATGATTGAAAAGTTATTGAATGAAGGCGTTGAAGTCTCAGTTTTTGACCCAGAAGCTATGGTAAACACCAAGGATATCTTAAAAGATAAAGTGTATTATGGAAAAAATCAATATGATGTCTTGAGAAATACTGATGCTTTGGTAATTTGTACAGAATGGGAGGTTTTTAAAAAACCGGATTTCAATAAAATCAAAAGTTTAATGAATGATGCAGTTATTTTTGATGGCAGGAATCTCTTTGACATTGATGAAATGACAGAAAAAGAATTTTACTATTCTAGTATTGGTAGAAAATTAATTAATTGAATATGAGTTTTTACGCACACGAAACGGCAGTAATCGATCAGGGGTGTGAGATAGGTGAAGGAACAAAAATCTGGCACTTTTCTCATGTCATGCCGAACTGCAAAATCGGATTAAAATGTAATATTGGTCAAAATGTAGTTGTTTCTCCAGATGTTATACTTGGTAATAATGTTAAGGTTCAAAACAATGTCTCTATATATTCTGGAGTGACTTGTGAAGATGATGTTTTTCTCGGTCCATCTATGGTTTTCACAAATGTTACCAACCCTAGAAGTGGCGTAAATAGAAGAGGTCAATTTTCCAAAACCACAGTTAAAAAAGGGGCGAGTATAGGTGCTAATGCAACCATTGTTTGCGGTCATGATATTGGAGAATTTGCTTTTATTGGAGCTGGAGCCGTAGTAACTAAAGACGTTGCGTCATATGCTTTATTGGTTGGTAATCCTGCAAGACAAATCGGTTGGATGAGTGAATACGGACATCGCTTGGAGTTTGATGCCTCTGGTATAGCCCTTTGTCCTGAAAGTAAAATAAAATATCAATTAGTAAATAATAAAGTAATAAAGCTGTAATTATGTCCGATTCACAAAAAATAAAATTCGCTGTTGTAGGGACAGGACATATTGGAAAAAGACATGCCGAAATGATTCGTAGAGAGGAAGAGGCAGAATTGGTCGCTTTGGCAGATATACGCACTCAGAAAGAGTGTGATGCCGAATCTTTTGACGTTCCTTTTTTCAATTCTATTGAAGAATTGTTAAGTAGTGATCTCAAAATTGATGTGGTAAATATTTGTACTCCAAATGGTCTTCATTCGGAACAAGCCCTGCTGGCACTTCAAAAGAAAATGCATGTGGTTTGTGAAAAACCAATGGGGTTGAAAAAAGATGGATGCGAAAAAATAATATTTAAAGCATTACAGGTTTCAAAACAAGTGTTCTGCGTAATGCAGAACCGTTATTCTCCACCATCTGAATGGATTAAATCGGTCATAACTGATGAGTTGTTGGGAGATATTTACATGGTTCAGCTTAATTGTTATTGGAACCGTGATGATCGCTATTACAAAAAAGGAGGATGGAAAGGGACATCGGATCTTGATGGAGGAACCCTTTTCACACAATTCTCTCATTTTATTGATATTATGTATTGGCTATTTGGTGACATTGACAACATAGAGGGTAAGTTTTCCGACTTTAATCATAAACACACAACAGATTTTGAAGACTCAGGTTTTGT